>JAYVHC010000217.1:0-6991 GCA_043771575.1 Planctomycetia bacterium | reverse complement strand
GAGCATGAAGTTTGGTGGCGTGTTGCTCGGTAGTCCAGTGCTGTTCAAGACTGCGGGTTGGTGCGCGAGAATGGCGTTGCGGATTCTTCCACACTGGTTGACGCACAATCGGCTGAATGTTTGGGCACGTGCTCGCGATTTGCCGCCTGCTCCGAAGCAGAGTTTTCGGAAGCAATTTAAAGACATGAAGAAAAATGCGAAGTAGAAGTTAACTCTACGGCGTTAGTGCTCTGTCCAGATTACAGTTTTGGGTCGGGGAGGGCGAAGCTCCTGCTGAGCCGCTCGGTAAAAGGCTCGGTAGGAACCTCGCCCTCCCGTTGCGCGAACCCCAAACTCTAGTCTGGGTTGAGCACTAGGGGTATTTCCAAAGCACCTGCATGTTTAGCGGCGCTTAAAAAACACGGATATCTCGGTATCAGAAATGACTGGCCATTTCGCGTCCTTCATGGCAGAGGCGCGCAGCTTGAGCGACCAGCTGCCGGTCAGCCGTTCGTCCTCGACCGACCTGATTCTCAATACTCCATCGTCCTTACCAGGCGCGACGGTGAGCGGCTCCGCCTGTAGCAGACCAGCGGCCTCTTTGGGCACTTCGAGCGTAATGATCGCGGCCTCCTGTAGATGTGCGGAACGAGAAATGACAATGGGTACGTCAAAGAAATCGCCGATTTTGATCGTTGAATCGTCGACCCGCGCGGTCAGTTTCAACAACCCTCCCTCCATGATCATGGTAATTGGGGCGTCAGCGGATTTCGTCAAATAGCGAAGGTTGCCCTTTGGGTCCGGCACAGCAGCAACACCATGAGTGGCCATGCGGATCGTAAACTCCGTGCCCAAGCATTCGGACATCCAAGAGGGATAGATCACCCGTGTGACATCGGCCGGCACGTTCACATCCAGGCCACGACTGCCACAAAGGTATCGAGCTTGCTCGGCTGCCATCTCCAATTTGATTTCGCCGGTAAAGCCATCCTTTCGAACAATGTCCATTTCCGCCAAGCAGGTTGATCCTCGATTCACTTCACGCTGCCGCGTGCGGTCGATCAGCAGAATATCAAAGGGTGGGGGCATGGTCACCGCCAACAAGACCTGCTCAATCCGTCGTTCAGCGGACTGGAATGAAAAACAATTTGCGGGTGCGAGTGCGCTCGCTGTTTGGCTTATCTCTGCCCCATTCATTGTGGCAAGGCCGCAAACCTGAATAACGCGCGCATCGACGTCGGCGTCAGGTGCCACCGTAAATGCAGCTTTGCACTCGTTCTGTCCCGCGGCAATCTTCCAGTCGACCGGAGCTGAGATGCCGGGGGGCAAGCCGTTTGCGATCAGCCGAATGTCACCTGCGAAGCCACCGTAACGCGTTGCCTGGACGGTCACCTCCGCTTTACCGCCCAGAGGGACATTGATCTGTTGTTGGGGCAATGACAAAGCAAAGTCCGGAACGCTGCGGCGGAGTTGGAGCCGGTAAATATCATCGACGGCTCCGCTACGCGTTGCCATGCTGCGCGCAACGAGGCTGTAAACGCCGCTTGCGTCTGCGTGGAATTCGAGGCCAACATCGGTCGAGCCCGGCAAATCGTCTAATTCGGCAATCGGTTTTCCATCCGGATTGAGAACAGTGAGCGCGACATCCAAGGGGCCGCCAATCGCACGCGATTGGAGATCGATCGACCAAAACTCATCCTTCTCAACGCTCCATGAAAAACACTCGCGGTCTGTAGCTGGTGGTAGTACGTTCGTTATGGCGCGAGGCGCCGCTATGAGTTGTGGAGCCACGCGGACTTGCTCCTCAACGTCACTGAGCGGCATACTGACGTCAACAACTCCAAACGGTGTGGTCAGCGACAGAGTATGGGCAGCCAATTGTGAATCACTGGGGAAAGTAACGGTCTGCCGAATCGACTCCATGAGGGGTTTGCCGCTTACGACACCCAGGCCAATGAACTCCACCTCGCGTGTTGTGCCGCGTTGGCCGGCCGAGGGCAGGGTGCACAGCACTCGGGGTCCGCGGTTCAGTGCCAAGCGGTAGACGAACGAGCGGTCGCCTCGAAAATCTGCGTCATGCAATTCGATCACATAAGTTTCTCCGGATGTGGTAGGAAATGTGAGGCCGCCATCGGTTCCCTGTGTATCCGCAAGCTCTGCCAATACTTTGCCTCCGGAATCGCGGACTCGGAGCATGCCTTGGAAATTTGCCCCAAGTCGACGCGCCATAAGATCAACGGAAATTAGTCCATCCACGTCGGCAACCATCTCGTAACGGTCGACCTCGGTCAGGCGGCTCAGGCGACCGGACACGGCCACCGGTAATGCCGGCAGTCGCTGGGGAAGATCGCGCGACCTATTCTCGGTAATCTCATGTCCTCTGCTGACATAAAGCATGGCGGTTTGCGAGGCGCCGTTTGCATTGGCCACCTGCCATCGAATCAGCCCAGCGGGCAAGTTCGAATCCACCTCGATGCGCGCAGCGACCTCGCGGGCGATCGGCAATGCGGCCACCCCTGCCCGCGGGCCATGCCAATACGGTGGCGGCGTAAGTTGATAGTCACTGAGTATTCCGGAGGCGGCAACTCGCACACCATCGCGGTGAACAAACCATTGCATATCCGGCGTGAAATCAAAGCCTCCCAATTGAACGTTGGTAGCGGCTCCCGCGCAAATGGCCGGCGGAAACGCATAACCGAGCTGGGGCGCCTTTTGTGAGAACGCAGCGCTCGCGGTGAACAACGTCAGGGCAACGAAGTTGGACCAATACAGCTTGCTATGCACAGAATTTTCCCGTTACTTAGTTGGAATTACGCTAGCAGTTCGTCGATTCGCTTGCCACCAGTAACAATGGGTACTGGGCGTCCAAGCGGCGTGCTGTAGACCTTGTCGGCGTCAACGCCTAGCAAGGCAAAGATCGTTCGGAGCAGGTCCTGAATGCCGTAGGGCTGCGTGGTTGGAAAGCTGGCCGTCTTGTCGCTAGCTCCGATAACCGCTCCCCGCTTAATTCCGCCACCCGCCAAAATGACCGATTGGCACTGTGACCAATGATCGCGGCCGGCATCCTTATTGATGAGTGGAGTACGTCCCATTTCACCCATCATGACCACCAGCGTATCGTCAAGCATCCCGCGATCATCGAGATCACTAATCAGGGCGCTGAGGGCGCGGTCGGTCGGGGGGACGAGCGTTTTCTCGTGACTCGAAAAATTGTCTGTATGAGTATCCCAGCTTCCGTGATCAATGCCGACAAATCGCCCTCCGGCTTCGACGATGCGCCGCGCCAATAGCGCGCTCTGACCAATAGATGAATAGCCATAGCGCTCACGCGTGGCCGAAGATTCGGCTTGAATGTCAAACGCTTTGCGGGCTTGCGGCGAAGTGACCAAATCAACGGCCTGCTGATAGTAGGAGCTGAGCGTGTGGGCTCGTCCGCTAGTGGGTTGCCTTACACCCAGCCGCTCGGCTTCTGCAAGCAAACGTTGGCGTCTCTCAAATCGTTCATCGGTAATCGACGCAGGTATGTTTAGGTCACGGATTTTGAAGTCGGGCTGGGAGGGATCGTTGTCGATCGTAAAGGGAGCGTACTTTGCTCCATAGAATCCCGGCCCACCCGGACCCAATGCGTTGGGAAGTTCGATGTAGGGTGGCACTCGAGCACCTTCGCCCAACTCACGCGAAACAATCGATCCAATTGAAGGATAGAGTTCGTTAAAGGGAACTCCCTTGGCCTGACCGTCCGCGAAGCTGGGTGGATAGCCTGTCAACACCCAGTGCCTTCCCGTTTGATGTGCGTTGTCGTTGTGGCTGTGCGATCGCAGGATTGTGAACTTGTCGGCCACTTTAGCGCAATGTGGCAAGAGTTGGCTGATATGAGTTCCAGTTACAGCCGTGGAGATCGGTCTAAATGGACCTCGAATTTCGGTGGGAGCATCAGGTTTCAAATCCCACATGTCGATGTGACTGGGACCTCCTTCAAGCATTATGAAGATGCAGGCCTTAGCTTTGGGCAGCTGATTAGTTGTGGCCGCCTTGGCTTGCAGCTGCAGGAGTGTCGGCAGGCTCAAACCGCCGAACAGGCTCGTCGCGCCTAGTCGAATGCACTGCCTCCGGTTGATGCCATCGCAGTGCCGATGCTGACCGATATTGATGTTGTACATGTTATTTTCCGCGTGGTTAGTGATTGAACACGAACTCTTTGGTATTCAGCAGCGTCCACAGGATATCCTCTGTTGCCGCTGGACGATCTTGGGACTCAGCAAACGCCTGTCGCATAAGCTGTCGTTCGCCTTCGTTGGGAAAACGCGATAATGTTGCCAAGTAGAGTTCTTCGATGATGGCATCTGGCGTTAGTTCCGAGTTCGCCAGTTGCGCTGCACGGCCCGATGGCTCATGAATTTTGCCAATGGTTCCGGGAGCATTCATTAGATGGAGTGCTTGTGCAATGCTCGGCTCGGTTCCACGTTCACAGGCGCAAACCGTTTCACGGCGCGGGCGGCCGAACACTTCTAGAAAATGAGACGGGAGTTTGTTGTCCCAGACCTGAATTGCCCGATAGCCCTTCGGCCAGCCGTTAAATTCCTCGGCGACGCCGGTCGCTTGTGAAATCGCGTCGAGCAGGACCTCAGCGGGCAGGGGCTTCCACAACGCGTGGGAGTAATTCTGCTCGTCGATTCGATTCGATTCGTTCGCCTCGGAACTCAGTTGGTAGACCTGCGAGTCCAGCAGCGACTGTGTAAATGACTTGAGATCAAAACGCAATTCGATCAAATGTTTTGCCAACGCATCCAGCAACTGCTCATTCGATGCAGGATTGGTCGCTCGTAAATCGTCGATCGGTTCCACTAACCCACGTCCGAAATAGTGCGCCCACACTCGATTGACAATGGTTCGCGTAAAGTACGGATTCTCTGGGCTGGTTGCCCAATGAGCGAAGACTTGACGTCGATCTTGCCCCATAGCAAAGGTGGCTGGAGGGGCACCGAGTCCGGCCGCCGGTACAGGCTGGGTCGTGCGTGGATGGATGACATCGATACCGGCGCCGGCGGCGATTTTGAGTCCACCTAGGGGATGCGGCGAGCGCTTCATGTCGGTGAAGAACCCAGCCAAAGCAAAATAGTCCTTCTGATCCCAACGTTCAAAGGGATGATGATGGCACTGAGCACATTCGATGCGGACGCCAAGAAATAGTTGGCTCACCGCCCGCGCGGCTTTTTCCGGTTCGGCATGGACTTGGAAGAAAGCGGCCGGAGATTCGCTGAGCGTCGACCCTTGGGCCGTTAGTATCGAGCGTACAAACTGATCATAGGGTACGTTGTGATCGATTTGACCACGTACCCAACGACTCATGGCCAGGGCACTCTGTGGAGTAATCGTATCCTTATCGATGCGCAACAGGTCCGACCAGCGCTGCGCCCAATAGTCTGAATATTCGGGGCGTTGCAGCAACTCCGCGACCAACCGACTCCGCTTACCAGCCGACTGGTCCGCCAGAAAGCCGCGAGCTTCGTTTAGGGTGGGCAAGGTACCAATCGTATCGACGAATGCGCGTCGCATGAACGATGCGTCATCTGCCACCGAACTTGGAATAAGATGAAGTCGATTGAGTTTATCCCAAACTAGCCGGTCGATAAAATTACTTTCCGATGGACGAGAAAGGTCTGACGATCCATTGGGTCGTGTCACGCGGCATACGCCTACATGCCCCAAATACCGTACGAGAATTGCTGCTTCCCCTGGAACCGCCGTGGCCGCGACCAGCCCCTGCCGATCCACTCCAGCGATCGCGTCGTTATTGGAATGAAAGTCGGTCTCGCTCGTCACACAGCGGAGCGCTCCGTTAGCGTCGATCGCTGAGACTCGCAACTGTTGCGTGCCAAGTTCCTCCAGGGTGACTTCGGAGGGCTCCACCACGATGCCCGAAAGGGGTTTTGTCGAAGGGGGGTCGAGCGACATCCCTTCCCGAATCCAACGTTGTAGCAGTCGATCCCAGCGCGAGTCGGGCTCAATTTTTCTGCCGCCGCCATGCGGTGCAACAGCCGTTGCTTTTCGCAAAAGTAGGCTGTTCTCCGGCGCACTCGGAAACACGCGGCGTCCTCGCCCGGAATTTACCAGGGCCTCGTAATCGGCTGGTGGGTCGTATCCAAAAACACTGAGTTTGAAACCATTCTGTCCTTCGGCTTTCCCATGGCAGCCTCCAGAGTTGCAGCCAGCTTTCGAGAGAATTGGAATCACATCGTGGTGAAAGGAAACGGCGGGAGGGGACGAAATTCCATTAACTTCAACCGCCACCGTAGATGACTTGCCGTTCCAATTCACGCTCACTTCGACGCGACCTTCCTTGAGCGGAATGACGCGACCCATGGAAGAAATCTGAATAATATCCGCTTCAGATACTTGAAACGTGGCCTGTCGCGTCACGTCAACTAAATTATCATCGCTGGATCGGCCAAATACTAAGACTTGCGAAGACGACTCGGGAGAGTCCAATTGGACTTGCGAGGGATAAACTCGCAACCCCGGAACTTCGACCGCCTTAACGTTAGCCCCCAGACCGCTTAACAGGCACACGGTCGCGCCTATCGCAACGAAGCGGCCGCTCAAGGGACTAGGGAAGGTTGGTGTAGTCATTCAGATCACCACTCCGGCGCAGTTAATATTCGGAGCGGTTGATTCTAGCAGGCCAAGTGACGAATTCCAAGCAATCGGGAGCCTTACTTACGGTGTGGGCCGATCGCATCCGGCAGATGCGACCCACTTTCACAGAGCCCTCGAGCGGATTAACAGAGCCATTGAGCGGATTAACAGAGCCATTGGAGGGCGGCGGTGCGAGCTTGACCAAGTACGACTTCGTACTGTATGTGTTCGACTTCTTCGCCGACCAACTCGAGTTCGAAGTAGCCCTTATAGCCCTTGTTTTGCAAGACTCGCAGAATCTGCTCGAGTGGCACACGGCCATGGCCTAACAAGCAACGATTCTGTTCGCCCATCGGTGCGTGTTTGGCATCACCCA
>JAYVHC010000216.1:0-4315 GCA_043771575.1 Planctomycetia bacterium | reverse complement strand
TGCTTACCGAGAATCTGAGTTATACGGCGACCGTTTTCCGTATTGAAAACTCTTACTTCACCAGACTCAGCGCTACACGCGAGCAAGCTGCCGTCGGGTGAGAATGAGATGGCTTGGATGGGTGATGCCATGTCTTCGTATTCTCGCACAAAGCTGTTCTCTTTATTGTCCCCTTCGGCCAACCGTCCACCGCGTGGCTCCATTTTGAACAGGCGTATCTTTCCATCTGTGCCGCCAGTTGCGATCTGATCGTGTATTGGATGCCGCGATAGGCAAACCAGAGGATCGCGAGACTGGTTGATGTCATCGATGAGGTGACCGCTTGCGATTTCGATCAGCTTCGCTGCCTTGTCGCGACTCACAGTGGCCAAGCGTTTGCAATCGTTGGTGAAAGCGGTACCAAAAACCCAGTCGAGATGGTTGTCGCAGCGCATGACTTCCTGGCCTTCCGCAAGACTAAAAACTCGCACTAGCTTGTCGGCGCAGCCAACTGCTACAAACTGATTGTCTGGCGAAATAGATACTCCATAAAATGAGTCATTCGAAGCCTTGATGGAACGACGAAGTTCGAGTTTGCTCAGGTCCCAGATCTGAATTTCGCCAAACTCGGAAGCGGAACCGCCACTCGCGACGAGCATGGTACCATCTCGGGAAAACGCCACCGATTCCAGTCGCGGGGAATCACCCAGCAGACGCTTTACAATGCCTGAACTATCTAGCGAATGTAGCAGAATCTCGTGCCGCCCTGGAACAGCGAGGAACGCACCATCTGGCGAAAACGACAGTGCAGAAATCGCTGGAAGCGATGTGTAGGTCGGCGGCGTGTCGGGCCGTCTCGTCCTAGCTTCCGCCTGTTCATCCGACTTGGCGCCCTGTGTGATCCAGCGTGAAATCAGATCAAATTCTTGGGCCGATAGCGGCTCAGCATCTTTGGGCATTTCAGGCTCATCACCGCAAATACTTTCGACGAGTCTGCTTTTCTTGGCATCCCCAATGGAAATGATTTGCCCATTGGCACCTCCCTTGAGTAATGCTCCATGTGTGGTTAGATCCACGCCACCCTTGGTCTTGGTTGGCTTGTGACATGAAAAACAATTGACGCGGAGGATAGGCAAAACGTCTCGATGAAACGACACCTCTGCTTCTTGAGCTGTTGCAACAAGCGTCATCGTCAGCCACGAAAAGCAAACGTTCAAAAGCATGTTTCTCATTTTGTCTCTTGAACCTCTTCGACAACGAGTACATAGCTGTGCCACTCGCCGCCGATATCATGGGCATCGCTGACGCAAAGGTACACTGGACCGTCAACAGAGGTCGAAAACATGAGGACAGGATCACGAGTCTCACCATCGTCGGCTGCAGCAAGGAACTGGCGATCTGCGCTATAGTAATGAATTGCCGCATCCATTAGCAAGGCTCCGCCACAGGTCACGGCCACTTTCCACTTCTTTCCAGCCTGGGCCAGGAACTCGTATACGTCCACATCTTTGTTCCCCTTGATGGTGCCTATCATAGAAATGCCTAGCTGCAATTTTGTGGCTTCTCTGAATCCGTCGTTGGGTTCCTTTTCTTCCGCCGACGAATCGCTTGTGAAGACTCTCATTTTCCCGCTAGCTTCGCCAGCTGGCGTCACGACAACATAATCCAACTGGCCTTCCGGAAGATCGGCGGGCAGTGTGATCTCCGCCAAAAGTTGTGAATCACCAACGATCTTGTTGTCCAGCCCTGGTGGTTGCGAGGATTCTTTTTTTTCCTTGATCTCCGCGGTTACACCTTGAGTATTCGGAAACCTCAACTCCGTCACCTCGCTTAACTTGAACCCGCGAAGCTTGAGAACCGTTTTCGTTCCGCTGATGATCGCAACCGGTTCGGTGGCGGTGATACGCACGGAACCTATTTTTGGGTCATCCGCCGAAGCCGTTACCATGCATGCAAGTAGGCAAATCAGAATCGCGCGCATCATGCGTAGAGTTCCTTGATGGTTGCACCGTCGGCCAGGATCGAGACCGGTCTTCCTTCAGGAGTGTGCAGATGCTTTTCGGGATCGATGCCCAACGCCTCGTAAACGGTCCAGGCAACATCAGCTGGTCGAACGGGACGATCGGTTACGAAAGCACCATTTTTGTCCGTCGCGCCGATCACATTTCCTCTTGCAACACCCGCACCGGCCCAAAGCATGGAACCAGCCCGGCCCCAGTGATCGCGTCCTGCTTTGTCATTGACCTTGGGTGTACGGCCAAACTCTCCCATCGCCAGCACCAACGTATCCTGCAACATTCCACGCTGGTCTAAGTCGCCAATCAGCGAACCGAAACCCTGATCGAATTCCGGTAGTTTCTTGTCCAGTCCTTTAAAAATTTCTGCGTGATGGTCCCAGCCACCGAAGTTGATAGTCACAAAGCGTACGCCATTTTCAACCAGTCGACGAGCCAGCAAAGCGCTTTGCCCGAATTCGTTTCGGCCATACTCGTCACGCGTTTTTGTATCCTCCTTGTCGATTGCAAAAGCCGACTGGGCCTGGGGCGAAAGAACCATCTCGGCAGCCTTACGACTGAACTCGTCGTAGGTGGCGATTTGGTCATTGCCCTTAACATGCTCAGCCAGGTGGTCTACGGCCGCCAGGAGCGCCCTACGCCTCTCGAGCGACTGAAGGCTTTGACCTGCGGGAGCCGCAAGGTCGCGAACACGGTAGTGGGTGTCATTTGGATTACCCGCTTTGAATGACTCACAGCGTCCTCCCAACCAAACGCTTTTGCCAAGTTCCCATGTGAAGGATGGATTCTTGGGAATAGCTACATACGGAGGAACTGCACCGGAAAAGCCCGTCTCATGCGCCACAATCGCACCCATGGCCGGATGGTCACCAAAGGGCGTACCGAATCGACCTGACAATACCCAGTTGGTTGCCGTCTCATGATGGTCATTCTCATGTGTGCCACTGCGGACGAGTGTCAGCTTGTCCATAACCTGGGCCGTTTTCGGTAACAGTTCGCAGATGCTTAGGCCGGACACATTGGTCGGGATACTTTTGTATTTGCCGCGAATCTGTTCCACTGCATCCGGCTTCATATCGAACGAATCGTGATGCGACAAGCCGCCACCGAGGTAGATGAGGATCACCGACTTGGCTCGTGTGTTTCCACCGCCCGCGCCAGCGGCTAATAACTGCGAAAGCGAAAGTCCCAACGGTGCAAGTGCGCCAATTCGAATGAGATTTCGGCGCGAAACGCCATTGCAAAGTCGATGTCGCGTATTGGAAAGCGAAAAATCGATCATGATTGGTTACCTATAATTATCGTTTGTTTGTGTTGCGTGATGAATCGTCTCAGGCTGACTTCGTGCGAATTGTATTCCAAGTCAGTGTTAGTTAGGAGTATCGTTGGGTCAATGATTGAACGCGAACTCTTTCGAGTTGAGCAGTGCCCAAAAGAGATCCGCGATTGCTAAATCGGTGCTGTCCGTTGAAAGCGTCGCCGTGATGGTTGAACGCTCGGCTTCCGTTGGCAGTCGACTCAGGGTTGACAGGAAGATTTCGTTGGTGATGGTTGCGGTGTCTGAATCCTGGATCAATCTAGCAAGTCTTCCATCGGCGTTGCGGATGCTTGCAACAAGATCCTCACTGTTACTTAAATGCAATAGTTGCGGCAGCGTGACCTCTTGTTTCCGCTCGCAAGCGCAAGCTGTTACGCGATCGCTTCGACCGAACAGCGTTAGGAAATAGGAATCCGCACTCGAATCAGCGAGCTGCATTGCACGAAGTCCAACCGGGTAGCCTGCGAAGCGGTTCGGTACCTCCGTGGCTGCGGCAAGAGCATCGAGCAAGACCTCTGCCGGGAGCCGTTTCGCATTGTAGTGCGAGTAGAATCTCGCGTCGTTTTCATTTTCCGATGTGGTCGATGAGTCTAGTTGCCAGGCTCTGGAACTGAGGATGAGGCGGACAATATGTTTGAGGTCGTAATTGTGGCTGCGGAACTCATCATTCAGCACCTTCCATAACGCAGGGTTCGACGGGGGATTACTGGCTCGCAAATCATCGACTGGCTCAACCAGCCCCACCGCAAAGAAATGTTTCCATAGACGATTCACCATCGCACCGGAAAAATTCTCGCTGGCCAACATCCACGTTACAAAGGGCACACGCGGGTCTTCGCCAACCTCGAACCTCAGCGCGGAGCGATCAAGCGGTTGGGCTATCATAAACTTGTTGGTGCGAGGTTGGTTTACACCCGGTGCTCTATCCTGAATTTCCTTCAAGCGTTTCGTTTGTGCGTCCAGCTCGCGTTTTTGATCCGCAATCCGCTTTGTTTTTTCCTCA
>JAYVHC010000215.1:0-6123 GCA_043771575.1 Planctomycetia bacterium | reverse complement strand
TCGACTACCAATAAATCCGGTCGAATACGCAACGGCAGGTCTTCCGGATGCCCCGTGCGGAACATCCACTGATTCCCCTTGACTGTCCGCACGCTCTTGCGAACTTGATCCGCCAATGTCTGGAACGCCAGCCGATGGTATGCCGTCGCCAGCGCGCTAGATAACGTGATGCTCGGTCCGCTTCGCACCTGCTCAGCCAAGAACTCGCTGATCGCTTCAGAAAATCTTCTCGCCAGCAGATTCTCATAACCCCCGAACGGAATGACTCCACATTCGCGTCCCTGCAACTGGCGCGGCAAATGGAAGCGATGGATGGCATAAAGAAAGAATAACGCGCGGACACGTTGATACAAGTTATGGCACTCACGCCGAAACACGTCCAGCTCCACGCACGCAGCCAGCAACTGCTCCTGCGATAGCGCCGCACAGTGTTCGTCGAGCGACAGGTTACGAATCGCTGGATCGTCCGAGCAGATGATGTCGATCAGCGGTGTACGCTGCGTCGTGCTACACACTGTTGAGTTCTTTACTAACATGCGTTCAGTCAATTTGCGTTGGTCAACTTAGCGGGTCGCTGGGAACGATTATGGGTGAATGGGTGTGAAGTGAATACAAGGTGGTCGAGTCGCTCCGCGACTCGACCACGAAAACGAAGGCTGATAATCAGACAATGGCCCCGATTTGCGGAGCAACTCGGCCACACGCTTCGTGTTACGATTCAGTTTTTGGCTAACAACTCAAGCAATTCCGTCAGTACGCGGTCGCGATCCTCTCCCGAGAGTGCAATCGCCAACTGTGCGATTAGCAAGCCGTATTTTTCCCCAATGTTGTAACGCACGCCCTGCAACTCAGTCGCCAAGAATCGCTCTGATTGTGCGAGTTGATTTAGCGAAGTGGTCAAGTTCGCATGTTCGCCGGGCTTCAACTGCTGGACGGTCTTTTCGAGCAGTTCGAAAATCGTGGGCGTCAACACATGCAGGCCAAACAAGCACAAGTAATGGCCCGCGCGCTGACCGGCCACAATGAGACTCTGTTCCGCGACAGTCGGCGTTGGCTTTTCCAGAAACAAGTTGACTTCGTACAGGCAAGTCGCTCGCGGTACAGGTCGCCCACCGATCACTCCGAAAAATGCCAACTGGTTCTCGCGTGTCGGCTGCACTGCGGATACCGAACACTCTTCGCGTCGCGCGACATCCACTAACTGCGCCGCGCAGGACTTGTGCGTTTTGCTGACATACGAATGGTCACTCACCATATGTAAAAACGCATCTCCATTGCAAAAATTCCGTGCTCGAAGCAGCGCATCACCATATCCGCGCGGAGCATGCTGTTCGAAGAACGTTAACTTCGGCGTCGCTCCGTTGAGCGATTGTCGATACCGATCTTCCTCGCCCGGTCGAATAATGATCGCAACTTCATCGATCCCTGCCCCAGTGACTTCGTCGAGCAAGAGGTCGAGCGCGGTACGAACTTCGCCTGACCGGTCGACGACCGTTTGCAGCGGTAGGTGCGACTGGCTCTTGCCGGCCGCCGTGATTATCGCTTGGTTGATCTGCATAAACGGTTACAGTTAAAGGCAATAGTTATTAATTTAGGCCAGGGCATCCTGCGACTGTTGAGTCTAAGCGCAACAAGAGAATTGTAAACTCGCTACCGCCTCGGTCGCTCCAGTTTCCGCAAATCAGCGCTGGCTTTAGCTAGTGTGGTAAGCCGTAGCGATTAACAAAGTTTGGCGGACGAGTCGTCCGCGCTCTGGCGGCGAATCTGCCAGTCGACCTACCGCAATTTGACTTCGAGTTCTCCAGCGGTTTCACGAAGTTGGCTTCGCAGCCCCGTAAGGACTTTGGCCGTTGGGCTATCGGCTCCCATTTTGACTGTGTAGGTTCCTTCGTGGAACACGGGCGGTTGGAAACTGTCGCCCTGGACTCGCAGCGTGTAAAGCACCTCTCGATTGCTTTCCTCAATAACTTGAAGGACGGGATTGGGATGTCCTGGGAACTTGAGAACTGGCAACCAACCGCTTGGAGTGCGACCATCGTTGTCTTGCATGGCGACCGTAACGGGCCAACCTGGAATTTGAGCTTGATCGCCATCGGCTGAGCTTGAAAATCGGGGCCAGCATTCGAAGGTTATGTGACGCGATTTCTTGTCAAAACGGACTAGACCGTATCCATCGGCACGTTTGCGTTCGTTGGAAACATCTGCAGGATTTGCGTATGCGATCATCGAGATCTTGTTGCCGAGTCCGTCGAGAAAATCGCCCGTCCATGGCAAAGGGCTCCCTATAATGGGATTCGGCCCGGGCTTTTCCTCCAGTGGATGCCACCAGCGTCCGTAGATCGTGTTCACGAGTGCGGGACTTGTAAACGCATACGGTCCGTCACCAAATTCCGAGATACCATGTTTGACCACAACCGCCAGATGCTGATCCCCGCACAGGTGAACGGCTTGCACGCGGCGCAGTGCTTTAAGGGCTTTATTGCGGGGCGTCTGCGGCCAGCCGTTGCAATCCAGGTCGGCTTGCAAGCGTTCGATTGGCTGGCCGTGCATGTGTACCGCTCCACAAAAAGCAGTTTGCGATAGAACGGCTTTCATCGAAGCACCTGACCAATCCTCACCCCACGAGTCCAGGAATTTTTCTTGCCGTTCGCCTAACAGCTGGAGACCCGGCAAATCGATCGACTTCGGATCGTAGCTGGAATCGTTGATATGATCTGGTCGAGGTCCCATTTTGGGAATCTTACCAGCTGGTCCGGTCTTGAATTTGCGGTCTTCGAGTATTGCAAAGTCGACTCCGCCGACACGCATGCGGGTAAAGTATACGGTGATACCACGATTAACGGGCGCCGGATCGACTGCGTCGGGCAAATGCCAAGTCTGTTGACGTTGCACGAGGTTGACATACTCAACTGGATAAAAATAGCCGCCGTCAGCGTTGCCGCTGAGCGTCGAGCGAGCTCCGTTTTCGCCCCAGAGATTCGGGTGGCCGACGTCGTGATCGTCCGGAATCGTGATAGTGGGTCGGTCGCGCATGATGTCGCGAAATTGCAATCCGAATTCAATCCAGCCGGCGGTATGTTCGGTGTGTCGATACGTTTGATCGCCCGCGAAGAATAGAAGATCTGGATTTTGCGATTTGAGATTCGCCAAGATCTCGGGGCGTTGGCCGGTAGTGCGACTCGAATTGCAAGACATGTTGGCGATCACGATGACGTCTTGATTGATCGGATCGCGTCGAATGACGCCCGCGAATTCCGCCTGGTCGCCATGTCGCACTCGATAAGGTATATCCGCAGAGGCGTCCCAGTTTTCAATACGGAAATGCGTACTCCAGCCAGGGTACAGAATCGGCGAAGTGGCCCCCTCGGTCCAGATACCATCGCGTTGAAATTCAAGCTTTGCCTCACGTGGTTCGCCAGGCTTGAGCGGATACAACTGTGCGGTCAGCTTCAGTACACCGTTTTGCTGTGCATAGAGTGCGAACGCGATGACTTGGTCGCGGGATACATCCATACTCGGCGGAGAGGTCGGACCTTTCGGTTGCGGCTTGTTCCACCACTCTCCTACCGCCAGTGAATCGAGGTTTGGAAAGTCACCTCCAAACGGTTGCGATGACTCGGGTTTACGTTCGTCGGGACAATTGATCTGCGCGGTGAGCGAGCCGGCGATGAGCATTGCGAGACCCATCGTGCAGCCCATTGTGCGACAAAACGTGTAGCCAACTGTAAGCAGTTTTTGCATGCTAATCGGGTCCAAATTGAGGAAACGGTTGGGGATTTATTCCGTTTAAGATTTTGGGGTTTAATGCAGAGCGATTGCCCCAATCGTTTTGGGCTCTCAATAAATGGGATGCGAGCAGGTGGGCTACGGCGAGCGCAGGCGCGCTGCGTGCAGCGGCCGGGGAAAGTTCGTCAGCTAACCAAGTAACTGTTGGCGCTGGCTGGGTAAGTTTGGCAATGGCGAGTTGGGCCAAGGCGCGACCGTGACCAGCGGCTGTGATGTTTCGGGAAGCCTTCGAAAGGTTGCGCTCGATCGCCTCAGCAACTTGATCGGCTTGGGCATTAATGACTTGCTGTGCGATCTGCTGGGAGGCTTCGATCGGCAACGTTTCGGCGTCTTCGCCGATCATACGAGCTAAGCGGGCGTGAGCGTTCGCTCGCGTGCGGGGACGACTATCCGCCGTGTCACAATCACCTGGCCATTCAGGTGTGAGGCCCACTACGATGTAGCAATCGTCGCTAGTCGCAAAATGCTCGGCCATCACGGGGCAAGTGCGACCTTGCACTATGACTGCACGAACAATTGCGGCGATAGGTGTGCGCTCAAGTCCGGTATAAACCAGTTGTCCGAATTCGAGTCGATCGCGATCGGTCCGCGCTGGCGTGGCGGGCCTCGAGAAGCCTTGCACGTCAAACAGCATTGGGATAATGTCGACGGTGGTAGAGCCGATGTCGAGCACGAGGTCTACGCGCTCCGCGTCGCGTATTCCGATCCAAGTTGCGAGTGCGTGCCAATTACTGGCGGCGACGTCCCAGGGTGCAGCGACAGCTTCGGCCGACGTTAACCAGCGATTGCCGACAGCATAGATTAGCGTTTTCAGCGGATCAAATGCGTGTTCAAGCTGCAGCAGAATTTGTTGAACACCCTCGCGACGCGTGGCAAAGCAATCGGCCAGCTCAGCTGTCATGGTCACTGCTAAATATGTGGTTTCAGTGACTGGAAACTTGCCGAGCATGTCACGCAGTGTGCTACCTAGTTGATCAGCCTGCAGCCACATGGGAAAAACACGGCTGGCGCAGGAACCGAAGCAATCCGCTAGCTTCAAGTTTGCTCCGCCGATGTCGCAACCGATCACATTTGGCAACGCTTGTGAAGTGTTCATCAGACGCTGGCCGCAAAATCCGTGTCGGGACTGGTCATGGGACCGGGCATCGGTTCGGGCGTATAATTCTTTGGTAAGACCACACTAAATGTGCTACCGGTTCCGAGTTGACTGGAAAGTCGAATTTCCCCTCCCAGCAGCTTGCACAGCTCTTTAACGATCGACAATCCTAAACCAGTGCCCGAGTACTCCCGTGTTAATCCACTGCCTTGCACGATCGAGTTGCTTTGACGGAATTTTTCAAAGATTACTTCGAAGTCGGACTCTGGAATTCCAACGCCGGTGTCGGCGACGGACATGTAAAACAGATCTTCGCCGAGGGGTCCAATCGAAAGCGTAATCAAGCCACCGTCGGGCGTGAATTTAATCGCATTGGAGAGCAAATTCGTGAGAATTTGTTGTATTTTCGGCTGATCTTGGTAAATGGCGTTCATGTCGGACGAAATGCTGACGCGGAGGTCCATGTTTTTTTCTTCAATCAAACTGCGAAGCATATCGCATTGCGAGTGCGCTACTATGCCTAGGTCAAAAGTGGTCGGGCCGACGTTCATTTTGCCCGCTTCCACTTTTGCGAGATCGAGGATGTCATTGATCATTTCGAGAAGCATGCGGCCACTCTTTTGAATATTCGAGGCGTATCGTTTCTGTTTGTCGGTTAACGATGAAATATCGTAGAGCACATCGCTGAAGCCGATGATACTGTTCAAAGGCGTGCGCAGCTCGTGACTCATATTGGCCAGAAAGTCGCTCTTAAGGCGATTGGCTTCGTAAAGATTCAAGTTCGCGCGAGCCAGTTCGTCGACTTTGCCATCGAGCTGCGTATTGAGTTGTTGAAGCTGATTTTGGCTTTCAGTCAAGTGACGAAGCATGCGATTGAAGGCTTCAGCCAATTCATTAAACTCGTCGTCGGTATCGATGGTCGCTCGCAAGTCATACTTTCCGCGACTGATTTCGTCGCTGACATTTCGCAAGTGATGCAGGGGTTGGATTACCAGTTTGCGAAGCACAAAATGCAAAATCAAAATTGAAACCGCCAGCGTGACCATGGCGACTGCAATCATAACCGCCATCACTTGAGCCGACCAAACCTGCCCGTCCTGATAGGGCATGAAGACTTGCAAAAAACGAACTGGAGCACTGTCGCTGCCTTTTTTCCCATCGCTGCGAGCGTGACACGCCATACAGGCCGAGGGAAACGTAATGGGATGATAGTAAACGTAATAGCCACCTTCAGGCGCATC
>JAYVHC010000214.1:0-6606 GCA_043771575.1 Planctomycetia bacterium | reverse complement strand
TTACCAACGATTGCCTCCCCTGCCCTGCCCCGTTCTCGTGATCGCAAAATCACTGTCTCAATCGGCAGGTGCTCAACCAACCACTGAGCAATACCTGCTGGTTGATAGAATTGTTCTGGTGCGCCGCCGTCGAGCTTCATAACTGCGGTGCGATCGTAGACGTCGATCACTAGTCCTGGAACTAAATCTCCTTCGCCAGCCGCCAATCGATAGCCGCTCGTCTGCGAGTCAAAATAATTGCTTCGCAGTTGATACGCTTGTGTCAGTCGCTCAGCCAGCCAAGCGTCGTCAATCGTCAGCGGCGGAGTAGTCCGAAAGATGCGCAGCGGGATCGCATGATCGGGAGAGTAAATGCCGCTCGCAATGCGTTCGCCCCGTTTGTCAACCAGAATGGCAACCGTACCGGACGGAGCTTTTACTCGATCGATGGCATCGGAATAGATCCAGACGTGTCCGCGTTTGATGTCGCGCAGCAAATCCTTGCGAAGTGTGATTTGAACTGCTTTTCCTTCTCGCACCAGCGGCATAGCAAGTCTGACTGTTTTCGATCGTGGCTTGGGACCAAACGCGTGTGCGTCAAACGGCCAATCATAGTTGCTTGATGCCTAGTTCGTAAGCACGATGCCTGCAGCTTTGCAAAAACATTAACATGACCAAGCGCTATCACCCACAACCCCGTTGGGAAATATCCCCACGCCTCCCTTACCCAAGACTTTTTGCTCACCAATCAATCTTTGCCAGAGCCTTCAGGCCTTCCTCTGCCACGAAATAATTCAAGTGATGGCACGTGACCGACTGCTGCAATCCCCTCAGTATCACCAATGATGCCGTGTATAAGCACAAGCACTTTCTTCGCGAGCCCAACCTTTTCAGCTACTTGGCTACTGTGTCGACGAACCGCACCATTGTCATACTCAACCCAGCGTAGCTGATTGACATTCGCTCCCTTGATGCACTTAAAAAAGTAGAGCTTTAGTGCACTGAATAGGCTGCGGCGGTTGGTCGGAGTTTCGGGAATATGATCAATGCGAATTAGGGTCCGTCCATTGGCATCTTTTTGGGGCTGTCCAGTAACGATCAGGTTTTCGCCATCGAACGTCATTGGCAGGATGTACTCGTCATCTTTGAGCTGAGTATCCAATTCAATTTCGAGAGGATGCTCACGAAGTGCCACTCGATCAGCTTGAATCTCTGAAAGTTCGAGAATCGTCTGATCGTCACCACGGGTACTTGAAAAATTGATTAGGCTCGCTCCTGCACGCTCCATCACCTTATAAAAGTCTGTAGTCTCTCCAATGCCTCGCGTGCCCGTTCTAGCCGACGAGATGGCGACTTCTGCGGTCACGGCGGGGTTTGCCTTGATGGTAATTTGACCATCAGCAAGTTTGATATCTTTATCTGCCGCTACGCGATCCCTTTACAATACGACGCGAACTGTGACGGTTTTCGTAAACCACTCATTGTTGTAGGTAATCTTCTCGCGTGGTCGCGGTAGTCCGCTGCGCGGATCCGCGCCTTAATTTCCCGCTATTCTGCATCCAGACGCAACTGTGAAAAGTCTGGATTCGCCGCGAGGAAGAGTAAGCGAATCTTTTCCATGTGTAAAATCGTCCAGTAACTGAGTTCGAATAGTCGCCGGACTGAGAGTTTAGCACGAACTTCCCCCGCACTTCAACTAGTCACAGTCACACACCGCGACTGTCCAGGCTTCGTCCCGTGTGGCTCGGCACCTAAAGCGCCTCCCGATGTGAAGCGAGCTTGATGAACCATTGACCATGCACGACAACTTCGAAACCCGCGGCTAGCGCCGACGGCTCACTTCGATGATGCGCGCGTCGCTGATGACATGCCGCGCACGTAGTTGCTTAAACGCGTGCGCATCAAGCAGACAATCATGGTTGCACGTGAAAGCAACGGTCCGCTGACGGAGCGGCGGACCTACTTGTGCAACGACTACTGACGAGCTTGACGATGAATGGCGTCGAGCAAATCTGAGCTGGGAGTATCGACGGTCACGACCCGTTCCTGGCCGTTGGCATCGCGGACGATGCAGGTGAGCTGGGGTGATGCAGTTGCGACTGCTGGTACCACGTTCGCTTGATTGGTACCGGATGCAAGTTTACCTGGTGTCGAACTGTACGGGAGTGAATTTTGCCCAGCAGCTGGTGCGACGGGGTTACTCGTTGTTGGGCTGCTGGCAAGTTGAATGGGAGCCGATTGTGTGGGTGGGTTTTCGTTAAACAAATGGGTAAGCCCAAGCCGTTCGATTTGCGAGTAGACGATTCCTGCTGCCGCGTAGATGCCTTCGTCACCGGCGGCGTCGGCCGCGTTGCAGACTCCGATCAGGCGACCTAGATGATCGAACAGACCGCCACCGCTACGTCCGACGGCAGGTGCACCTGCGATTTCGACATTGGGGGCACCCAGGTAGCGATTGATGCTCTTCAGTTGAGTGTCGCGACGCGTCGGGTTTTCGCCGTGATCGCATCCGAAGCTAAACGCAGGTTGCCGAACAGTGAGCGATTCGGCTTGTGGAAGTAAGGGCACGGGTTCGATCGCAAAAGGCAAACGGAAACTGATTAAGCCGATATCTACATCGCCCGCATTGGCTTTGAAGTCGATCAACTGAGCGGGAATGTTCAGCGGCTGCGATCGACCAGCGAAGAGGTCGATGGTCAGTTGTGAGTGCGGTTTCATCTCGCGAAACAGGTGTCCACAGGTCAGCACCAGGGCTTCGTCTCCGTGAACATCGATCACAGTACCGGTTCCGTAAGCGGTGGTGTTCTCTTCGTCGACTCGAATACGCACGGTGGCTGCTGCTGCACGCGCGATGGCTTGTTGAAGATCGATCGGAGCCGCGTTCTTCGTCAGGGGAAGTTGTCGCGAGGGTTGCGCAGGCATACGATCGGGCTGACGCGAAGGTAGTGACGAGGGCATGGGTGAGGCTGCCGCATTCATGCGCAGCGATCCAGGCATGGCAGCGAAGGCGGCTGGAGTGACCGAAGTCGGATTCGACGCCAGTTGATTTGAAGTGGAGCCAAGTTTTTCGAATTTTTCGGCAATCAATTGCGATGAAGACGCGTTGGCGAGAGCGGAACCGGCTACGGCGGCAAGCATCGGGAATTGACCATTGGGTGATTGGCCTCGAACGGTGATGACAGACTCTGGTGCAGCGATTTGTATTGACAGTGGCGACTGCAATTTTTCCGACTCGGTGGTGGGGCTCGAGCGTCCGAGATGAGCCGCAGGAGATGGGCCGGCTTGGGGCGCGGCCGGATGGGGATTTGAATTACCGGTCGCTGTGGCTTGAGATGCAAGGAGCAACTTGGCCAGCCGCGGTAAGATTATTTCGTAAGGTGCGGCGCCTACGATGCGGTCTACTTCCTTGCCGTTTGAAATGAGCACGAGTGTGGGTAGCGATTCAATCGCATGCTTGCGCACCAGCAACGGTTCGCGCTCAGCATTGACCGTTCGAATGTCCCAACCTTCGCCTTTGAGTTTCTCGAGTGCTGGTTGCAATTGTCGGCATGGCCCGCAGTTGTCGACGGTGAACTCGACGATCATGCAATCGGGTGCGGGGGCACCCATGGCAGTCGCCAACAATGCAGCAAGTAACCAAGACATGTTTGGATTCCCTTCCAAATGCAGTTCGCACATCGGTGATCCGGACTTGGATCGCTGGCGAAACGAGGCGGCAGTTTATCGCGTGCGGGCGACATCCATGTCGTGCTGCGCGTACCGATTGATGGCCGCAGTTTCGCGGGATCGCGGGTGCGTCGCAAGATCAATAGGAGCGAAATTTGAGGGCTAGCAAATTGATTTTTGTGTGAACTGATTCGCTGAAACGGTGTCCTTGGAACGAATTCGCCGTGCATAGAGCGCATCTGGCAGGGGCGTCACACGGCCGCGTTGGGCAATGGGGTGCCCAGAACCGCGTTACTACATTACCCTTCTGCCTAATGGTGCAAGCTTCCAGCTTGCGATGGCTGCTGTAATACGGCAGGCAAGTAGAATACTTCCAATAACCCGATGTAACGAATCAACCAGGCCATGGTCCCACCGACGTCGAAAGATCCCTCAACACTTGCCCTCGTCGGTGGGCTGCTGACTTTGTATCTGGTTTGGGGGAGCACGTATCTGGCAATTCGAGTGGCCGTGGAGACCTTGCCGCCATTCTTGATGTCAGGCTTTCGATTTCTAGTTGCATCGGCGATCATGATTGGCTTGATCGCCGCGACGCGCGGCCTCAACTTCACTTGGAGCCAGCTGCGTTACAACGTGTTGGTCGGTGGTTGCATGTTGCTAGGCGGAAATGGATTGGTGGCTTGGGCTGAGCAAGAAATATCATCGGGTGTGGCGACTTTGGTGGTTTCGCTGAGCCCGTTATTTATCGTGTTGCTGGACTGGTCGATGCTATCGCTCAGTGGCGGAAAATTGGGTCACCGCCCTGCCCTGCTGACGTTTATTGGAATCGCCGTAGGTTGTGCTGGTTTGGCGATCCTTGTGGGGCCAGATTTGTTTTCGAGTTCCGCTGAGTCCAAACATTTTGGACGAATGTTGGCACTCGTTGCAGCCTGTTTTTTTTGGGCAGCTGGTTCATTGATGATTCGCTATGCCCGCGAGCCGGTCGAGCCGTTCACGGGTGCGGCGCTGCAGATGTTCGGGGGCGGTGTGTGGCTAGTCCTAGCTGGCTGGTTGCTCGGCGAAGGTGTCGGGCTTGACGTTCGTAAATTCACAACAAATTCGCTGCTCGCCTGGGGATATTTGGTTGTCGCGGGATCGCTGATTGCGTTCACAACTTACGTATGGTTGATGAAGCATTATGCGCCGGCGGTGATTTCGACTTACTCTTACATCAACCCGATCGTAGCGGTCTTTTTGGGTTGGCTGATTCTTGATGAAACCATTAACTCCCGGATCTTCGCGGCTTCCGCGGTGATTGTGTTGGGCGTAGCTCTGATTACGATTTCGCGCAGCAAGAGCGCTCGAAAGCCTCGAGGGACTTTGCCAATCGATGATCGTACTAATGGCAGCGGCAAGCTCGGTGGTTAACGATTGGTGCTCGTTATTTGCCATCGGCGACATTACATAAACTCCATCCCATACTTCGTCACAAGGTCACACCAACTCCATGATAGGCTGAACGCCGTCGTCGACCAAATAATGAGGCCGGCCACTGAAGTCGGCTACGGTGGTGGTGGATGCGTTGATGCCCAAATTGTGATACAAGGTGGCAAAAACCTCTTGGAAAGTGATCGGTCGCGAGACAGCTTCGCCACCGTATCGATCCGTGGCACCGATGACCTGACCTGTCTGCATGCCACCACCAGCCAGCAAAGCACAGGAGACGTTGGGCCAATGATCGCGTCCGCCATCTTTGTTGATCTTGGGTGTACGTCCAAATTCACCCCAAGCAATAACCGTAGTGCTCTCAAGCAAACCGCGCTGGTCGAGGTCTTCAATCAACGCGCTCAGGGCTCGGTCGAAGTCAGGCAGGTTTTCTTTTCCGATCTTAAAATTATTGCCGTGCCAATCCCAGAATGAATAGCTGAGCGTGACGACACGGCAACCAGCTTCGACAAGGCGCCGCGCGAGTAGAAATTGTTCATTTAGTCGCGGCGCGGCGTCACCTTGTTCTTTTTCAGTTCCTTTGCCGTAACGCTCACGGACCTTTGCGTCCTCGGATGCAACGTCGAGCGCTTTGAGCATTTCTCCGGAAGTGAGCAACTCGAACGCGCGCTGCTGAAAAGGATCGATTCCGTCCATGGCTGCGTGGCTGTCCGCGTGTCGACGGAACTGATCGATACTTGCCAGCAAACTCCTGCGATCTGCCAAGCGGTCGGTAGTGATGCCGTTGAGCACCATGTCGTCTTTGATTGCTCCGAGCGGCATGAACGGTGTGTGACCAAGGCCGAGGAAACTTGGTTTACCAAAGTTGTAAGGCGAGTGTCGCATCTTGGGCGAGAGGTTGACATACGAAGCGATAGTTGGATTGGGAGAGCCTTGAAGTTTTGAGATCACCGACCCAATCTCTGGCCAGCCGCCAGGCGGATTGCGTTCGTTTAGCCGACCGGTCATGCACTGAAACGATTCGTGACGATCCTTGGCGCCGACCACCGAGCGAATAATGGCATACTTGTCCGCCAGTTTGGCTAATTGCGGTAAGTGCTCGCAGATCTGAATGCCAGGAACGTTAGTTGCGATCGGTTGGAACTCGCCACGGATTTCCGACGGTGCTTCCGTTTTCAGGTCGTACATATCCTGATGCGGCGGACCTCCCGGAAGGTAGACCATGATCACCGACTTGTTTGATCGCCCGACACCGTTTTGTTCGCCACGCAGCAACTGCGGCAAGGAAAGCCCGCCGAACCCCAGTCCGCCGATCTTGAGGAAATTGCGGCGTGAGAATCCGTCGCAGAAATGATTTGAGTGGCTACCTCGAATGGTTAACATCAGTTGGAATCTTGAAAGGCGGGAGTGATGGCGGGTGGGTGCGATCTTGATCTTTGCATCGCCGGCTGACAATGTCAAATCATCATTAGGGGACAAGGGAATTTCGGCTGAGTGGCAATCTATCATCGGAAATGTCCCAATCGACGTCTATTT
>JAYVHC010000213.1:0-5065 GCA_043771575.1 Planctomycetia bacterium | reverse complement strand
ATTCGCAGGAAATGCCAACCCGATCGCTAATCGCCGACCCTCCTTGTCCCAATCGATGGAGTGGATGTCGCCTTTAATTTCGGCCCACTTTGTCACTGATAGCTTCGTTTCTAGATCCCATATTTCCAACGCAGGCGGATTGGATGAAGCCACTGCTAAACGGTGGCCGAGCGGGTTGAAGGCGACTACTTTGGGCACAGTCCCCGTATTTAGAAGATCGATTTCGCGGCCACTGACCAATTCATAAATGCCAATGGAACCATCGTCCAACACGATGGCCACTCGGCTCTCATCCTGGCTTAAGCTGGGTAGCGATCTGCTCTGGATCGGCTCAAGGAATACTCCCCGTCCACTCTTGAGTTGCCAAATCTGTATTTGGAAGCGGTCCTGTGGACTAGATACCAAATAGCCCCCATTAGAGCTAAACGACAAGCCCACTTCTGCGTGGCCATGTCCCGGGAGTTCACACAGGTTACCACGCGCGCCGAGGCGACGAACAAAAATCTTTCCATGTTTGTCGACAACTGCGTACTGTTTGTACGTTCGGTCGAACGCGATCCGCGACGCACCTGCAGTCTCGGGAACGTCGATCGATTGGAGGTCCACCAAGACCATGCACGCGATCGCTTCGTCGCGCAGCGCAGCTTGCAACGGCAGCGAAGGCTTCAGTTCCATGGCCTGCCGTATCTCATCCAAACTTTTGACTCGCCGACCGGCTTGCCCAGCGTGGCGATAAGCGGCTGCCTGCGCAAGGTGTGAACGTATTTTAACTTCACCTTCGGCCTGCTCCGCACGCCGCTGGTTCTGTTTCGCAACTTTCTCTGCGTCGATTGCCAAGTTCAGGTTGACCAAAGCCGAATCGCGCTCGTCGCGCACCAGATCCATAACCGTCGCACCTACGCTAAGAACCGCGGCCAAGATAACCACTGCGGCCGCAAGGCCAGCGACCAGCGGATTTCGCCGACACCATCGCCAGAACCACTCTGCACTGCCTATTCTCCGCGCATGAATCGGGCGGTCCTCGATGAATCGTCGCAGGTCGGCGCCTAATGACTCTGGGTTCTGATAACGGTCGCTCGGTTGCTTCGCAATCGCCTTGAGCACAATCGTCTCCAGGTCGCGCGGCAGAGTACTATCGATCGAGCGTGGTCTCGGAGGCTCTTCGTGCGCGATGTGTCGCAGGAGCTTGTGTCGATCCAATTCTGCAAAAGGATGTCGCAGCGTGAGCAATTCGTACAACGTCATTCCCAAACTATAGATATCGCACTTGATATCCGACTGGCCACGGAAGCGTTCAGGCGCCATGTAGCGCAAGGTGCCAACGATATCACCCGTGTGTGTCAAGTCTTCGCTCTCCGCTGTCTTGGCCAGACCGAAGTCAGTCACCCAGACTGTGCCAGTAGCATCCAGCAGAAGGTTCGAAGGCTTGATGTCACGGTGTAGCACGCCTTGGGTGTTTGCATATGCCAATGCATCAGCGACCTGGACCCCGATGCGGGCAATACTGTTCCAATAAGCGCCACCCGATTCCGTTTGGTTCGCATTTTGACCAGGTAAATGAATACCAGAGGACGACAACTTGGCCTCCTGAGGTGTCGGACTAGGGCTTACTCCCGCCGACGAAACGACTGAGGACGGTTGTTCTACTTTGGGCGCCACTGATGCGTCAGCTGCGCACTGGAACTGGCCGGAGATTAAGGCTGCCGCTACTCGGATAGCGGAGGGTGCGTTGTGAACGTCACGCAAGACCGATCGAAGGCCACCGGGCGGAGTTGGAGTGTTTGGTATGTTACGTTTGCCAAGCCGCGTTGAGGATTGTTTTTGGTCGCGTAGTCGCACCACTTCTACCAGCACTTCGTCCAACCCCAGTCCTTGAATGAACTGCAGGACGTGATAGTGCAGTCCATCGTGATCACCGACACCAAAAACTGGGACGATATTGGTATGATGCAGCCTCGCGGCGGCACGCGCCTCGTGATGAAACCTCTCCAATTGTCGCGGGTCCAGCATTGCATGTTTGGGAAGCACTTTTAACGCAACATGCCGACCTAGAGCTTCCTGCTCGGCTTCATACACGATGCCCATTCCGCCGCGTCCGATTTCGCGCAGGATGCGATAATCCCCTAATTGCTCCAGTATTATGCCGCTGGCCGCACCCGAAACACCTTTGCGACCTCCCGACTCATGACCGCCAGCTGGTCTGGCGTTTTCCATCATCACCAGTGTCGGGAACAAATCACGGATGCTCTCGGCCAGATCGGGCTGCCGCGCAACGAACTCAGATATCGACGGCCGCTCGCCACCACGGTGACGCGCAATGAACTCCTCCGCCAACGCGTCCAGTACACTTGTTTCACTGCTCGGTTCAGAGTCCTGCATGACACTCCTCGCCCAGTCCAGGAATGCCCGCTACGATCTCCTTGAGTCGCTTCAATGCGCGAATATAGCGATTGCTGGCCGCTGTCTTTTTGAGACTCAAGACGTGGGCAGTCTCCTCGTTGGTCAACATCTCGAAATGCCGCAGAATAAGCACCTCGCGGTCCGTCGGGTCCATTCTATTGAGTGCATCTTGGACCCGGATCTGCGTCTCAGCGCGCATGGCAACGCGGCTAGCCGACGTGAGTTGCCCCATCAGCTGAGCGGCCAACAACACGCTGGACGCTTGCGGCAGCGCGCCGCGATACAACGAAACCTCCTGTCTTACATCTCGTATCTTTGTTCCCAAATGGTGGCGGTGAAGGTCCACGAGTTTCTGGCACGTTAAAAACCGCACCCACACGTAAAGCGGCATCGAGCAGTACTTCCGGTACTCAGCGAACCTTCTAGCACACTCCATATAGGCTTCCTGCAGTACGTCGGCCGCGTCTACCCTTCCCTGCAACCGCGGGTCCATCCTTAGACGCACCATCTGCGTTAGCCGTTCGCAATGCTGCTCAAATAGCTTGGCGAGCTGGCACTCATCGCCCGATTCAGCAAGCTGATTTGGGACGTTGCACTCGTCAAAATTGTTGGTTAATTCCATATCCATATCACTATAACCGAACAAGCGACGGATTTGTCCACGTCGTCGCGTGAGCGCTTGGCGAGAAAACTGTTGCGAAAATAATATTGCGGCCGCCTGCAAAAACAGATTGTCATATGCTAGCGCGCTCCTGCAAATGGCGGAGTTATGCATCGCCAACAATAGACACACGGAAAACATTTTCTAGGATTTCCGGTGGATGATTTCCGGAACATGGCAGTAACTACCTTACACGGGCTGCTACAGCTCTCCGCGCAATCAGACGGAGTTCTCATCGGCCCCTGACAATCATCGCAAGGGAATCCTATGACACTTCGTAACACACGCTCTAGTTGTTTGGGTCACATCGAATCGCTCAAGCCGCATCCGAGAGCCAGAAAACGCCGTCTTCGTCCAACCGTGGAAGTGCTGGAAAACCGGCTGTTGATGGCGACGGCCGGCGGCGTTGAAAACATCCTGCTTCCGGAATTCATTGCGCAGCTGGCCGATCCGAATGGCAATCAGCTTCCCGCCTCGGACGCCTGGTGGGCTCTGCGCAGCCAGCGCAACATGGCCATCGATGAACCAATCAGCAAGGTCATGAACTTCGCCGCGCACAACGCCTTCAATTCCCTGAACGAAGGATTTAGGATCATACCATTCCTGGGGCCAAATCAAATCCTGAGCCTTAGCGGTCAGCTCGACTTGGGCGCACGCTCGATCGAGCTGGACATTCATGATCCGGTTGGACCAACTTCCAACCCACTAGAATTCACGCGCGCCTTGATACTGAAACACGGCTTTCCACCGTTTATCGTCAGTCGGAACGTACCGTTCTTTCTCGATCAAGCGTTGAACGAGGTCCGCGACTGGCTCGATCGACCGGAAAATCGCAACGAAGTCATTTTTCTCGATTTCGAGGATGCCACGGAGCAGAATGAAAATGCGGCAGACGATCCACTGCTACCCAAACTCCTAGCTCATTTTGGCTCACTGATTTATACGCCCGCCGAGCGCGCTGTCGACGGCGTCTGGCCATCGCGGGCGGAGCTTATTTCGCGCGACAAACAGGTCGTCATCTTTTCGCATCGGAACGACGAGTTTCACGGGCGGTTCGGCGTGCCGCAAGAGTTTGTGGATCCCAACGGCCATAGTTGGTTCGGCAGCGGTCTGGCATTTCGCGCGAATGGCAACGATGACCCTGTGTCCGATCGCGGGAACTATACGCAAGTGTCGATCGATGACTTTGTGTTCAACACCGCGCCGGCGGAAGATGCCAACGCCTTCTTCTCGGTGCAGAGCGATGGCCTGCGAAACTTCACGGCACGTAGGTACGACGAATTGGACGTACGAAATGCCGCAGCCTTGAATGTCGATTTTCTTAAGATGGATTTTCTGTTTGGCGACGACGAAGACGCGGACCTGGGCCTCAATGGCCTGCTTCCGGGTGATCCTACTTTCGATCCGTTCTTTGACATTCCCCAGGACAACCGAATCGAGCTGCTTGAAGCCGCCGTCTGGAGTTGGAAAAAGAACGATCCCGCCGTCGATCGCCAGATGTTTCAGAATCTCGTCCCTGGCGATGGCACAGGTGCCGCAATGTTTGATCGACTGGCGGCTCGCATCGCGGCGCTGGGGGATCGACTGGATCCGGCGACAATGCAAATCCTCGCAAACATCGGCGCCGCCTCGCGGAACAACGGACGAGATGTCACCGTTCTCCGCGACGGACGCTGGGAATCGAGCGAGACCGCCTCGTCCACTTCGATGCGATTTGCCGCCCGCAGCGTCGCGCCCGACGCCGCCGGCCAGTTTCAGTGGGCGGTCACCGCCGCCGCCTCAACGAACTGGTTAGACGGCTACCAGCTCGTGCGCAACGAGTTCGGCAGCGGATTTGTTTTTCACGGTCCCGTCAATGGCTTCCAAAACGTCCAGCTCAGGAACGCCTCCGGCGGAGCAGACGTTTGGATCAACGTGCACGACTTTGATCATGATGGCAACTGGCAAATCGGCAATCGCGCGCCTCGCATCACCTCGCTCAACGTGCAGCCTGCCGCCATCCGC
>JAYVHC010000212.1:0-2688 GCA_043771575.1 Planctomycetia bacterium | reverse complement strand
AGTACGCGTTATACCTATGTCAGTACGGACGTGTGACGATAAAGGACTTGAAGGTTTTTCTAGCTTGCTATGAAGAGACAACCTATCAACAGGGAACGGACGTGCGGACCGAACGTAGCGAAATGACGCGACGAATCGTCCTTGGTCCAAAACAATTTGTCGTTGAGCCAGAAAAGCCGCTAGAATTGGATTGCCAATTCACCCTTCCACTTGATACGATGCACTCTTTCCAGAGTCCACATAATGCGATTGTCTGGAAAGTAGTTGTTGAAGGAGATGCTCCCCGGTGGCGAACGTTTTGCAGAAGTTTTCCAATCGTCGTACATCCACGACCGGTCCCGCAGCGCGACGCAGTGAACCTCACCTAAGTTTGCGCTTGCTTTCGCTACAACCGGGTTTGGAGCCTGGGGAGTCGTTGGAATTCGAATATGCGGTTAATCGCGTTGAGTCTCGAATGGTCGATAGCCTGGAAGTGTCGGTGATGTGGTACACCGAAGGCAAGGGCAGCGAAGACATTGGCATCCACATGTTTCAGCAAGTTGGTCGCGAAGCATTGACAGCCATAGCACTGGACCAACCACGACGACTTTCATGCCAGTTGCCCGCCTCGCCGTTGAGTTTCGAAGGACGCCTGCTCAAGATTCGTTGGTGCGTGAGGTTGCGATTGTTTTTGACCGACGGTCGCGAGCTGACAGCCGACAAACAATTCTATCTTGGTCATTTGACTAGAGAAATGTAACGATCTGATAAACGCTGACGATGATTCCGGCATCACAGAATTGCGAAGCGTCAATAGTAGCGTGAGCAGCCTCTCTTCCAATCCGTTTGCGACTCGCTTCGTTTCGCCTGGTAAAGTTGCTTGGGTGGGCGCGGACGATTGCCTTAAGCAGCTTGCGTCGCGTTGGCAGGCATTGAATTTTCGCGCTGCGATCGTCGGTGTTCACGGGTCGGGGAAATCGACTCTGCTTGAGCACTTCGCACCTTGGATCGGTGATGTCCTTTGGCGACGCGATGCCGAAGGAAAGCGGTTTTCCACACTCCACTGTAACAACGATTCCAGCAAAGGAGGTTGGCCAACGGTTTGGTTGCAACTTCGCAAGGCCGATCCTCAGTCGATGGACATCCCCTGGGCAGAGTTAAGTCAGGGTCGCGTGTTGATTTTAGATGGATACGAGCAACTGGCTTGTTGGCGCCGCACCATGCTCGTCTTGAGAACAGCACAGCGACGCGTCAAATTGCTGGTCACCAGTCATCGACGGACCGGCCTGGCGACACTCTGCGAGCTGTCCATTAAGGCCCCCACCGCGCGGCGGATCGTGTCGCAATTGACCGCTGGGTGCGGGGATGGAGCGACATTCAGCGATGCTGAAATCCAACTGTGTTTGCAGGCTCATGGCGGCAACATGCGAGAAGTTCTGATGGATTTTTACGATCGCGTCGAGGAACGCCGAGCCGTTGGTACGCCGAAAGTAAAAACTAAATCGTAGGCGTGGCGACTTGCGAATTCGAGCGGTTGCGGTCACAGTAGAGCTTCCCAGTCCCCAATTATTTCGACACTTCTCGCTGATCGCCACACATTCCTTCCTAAGTTCAATGCGAGCCATCGTTTAACCGCGTGGGCAACGCCCCCGCGTGATCAACTATCGATACACTGTCGCGCGGCCCCTGAGGCACGTGGTTAAACGAAAAAAACTTGTACTGGCGTTCAACGACAAGTGTCATTATTTCCGAGTGAATTATGGCTCCCAGACTAGCGGTTGTTGTTTCCCAAGCGCCGATGCGCGACGCTCGCATCGCGGACATCGAGGAATCGATCGTGGCGGAACTCATTATGGTTGGCGGCCTGGATGCAACCTTGGTAGGAGCGCTAGAACGCATTCTGCCAGATAGCACAGATCTGTTGTGTTTGAGTGGTTTTACCCAAGATTTTGCCCTGCTTTCATGGATGCCGGTCAACGAAGCGTCCAGGATTTGGGCAGGACTTCAATTAAGTGGCACGGTAGTTCCGATGTCGCTCGATGGGTCAGCGGAAGTAGCTAGTTCGCAAGTGCGTGGGCGCCGCATTTTTTACATTCAACTCACCGCTCAATCTGTGCCCAAGCAAGTCTGCAAACAACTTAGGGCAAGACTGGAATTGCTGCGCATTCAGCCGGTAAGTTTACAGATGAATATGAAATCGCCGATGAAGAGTCTGCCGGTCGCCAATCCGAAGACGGCCATTGACGCTCCGACACAGCCACTTGAAACGACCGCCATGTCACCGTTTGTTACTCCACCGAGTACCGCCAACGGGCGGAAAGCCCGCGCTACTACTTCTCCCCCTGCGCTATCTACTGCGACCAACGCTTCAGCCGATTCGCAATGGAAGAATCTGGATCAGTTGGTAGATGAACTCGATTTGCTCGACTTATGAACGGATTTACAGCCATGAACGAAGGCGAGCTCGCGAAATCGGAATTGGCGACCGAGGGCAAGCCATCCATTGATCCACAATACCGCTGGTTGGCCCACGAGCTGCACGATGGCTTGTTGCAGTGGGTCATCGGTGCGCGGATGCAAGTTGAGTCAGCGCTCGCTAAGCTCGACAAAGACTCTGCTGCGGCTCGAAACTTGGAGCAAGCCATAGCTCACATGTTGAATGCTCTCGCGGAAGGGCGTTCGCTGATCGGTTTCTTTGAAAATCAAGAG
>JAYVHC010000211.1:0-3783 GCA_043771575.1 Planctomycetia bacterium | reverse complement strand
CGCAAAAACACTGGAAATTTTACGCATGGGAGAACTCCTTAAGAAATCGCTAGTTCGATATGGCCGCTCCCAGTGATGAGCGAACGGACCGGCACTTATTTTCGCAGCTAGGTGTTTGAAAAAAACAGTTATTCCAATACCTAGTTTTCACCCAGATACTAAAACCATGCGCAGTTACAAAAGTTTCGCGAAACTTCGTGCAACCCGCAAGAAACCACGTGCAAACTAACTTAGTCGAGGAGCGAAGAACGCTGTTTCGAACTTCGTTCGCTTTCCGCGGGACAACGTTGGTTCTGTTGGAATTGTGTAGAATCTATCAGTTTGAAATGCTACTTGCATTTCTTTTCTTCGATTTTCCGCAAAATTTCAGGCTCCTCAGCCATGGACGCTAACCCTAGCTCGGTTGCTCACAAACCGCTTCCATGCGAGTCGGTCCTGCGGCTGATTGACCCCGTCGAAACGCTCCCTGGGGTTGGTCATCTGCGGGCAAAGTTGCTTCAAAGACTGGAAATTCGACGAGCGATGGATTTACTGTTTTTCTTCCCGCGCAGCTACGAAGAGGTTGCCCCCCTACAACGCGTGGGTGACTTCGAAGAGAACCTTCGCGTCAGTTTTGTCGGAGTCGTTACCGAAATTGACGAGCGGATTTCGCAAAGCGGTAAACACATGCTGGGCGCGGTGGTTGCCGCCGAAGGGGGCGGGTTTGTGCGATTACTCTGGTTCAACCAACCCTTTCGCAAAAACGATGTCCACCCAGGTGTGCGTTTGATGGCCACCGGAGTACTGAAGTCGACGGTGCTAAATTGGGAAATCATGCAGCCCCAAATCGTGGCGCTCGGACCCAATGAAGTGCCACCTGAACAAAAACCATTACCCATTTACGCACTCACCGATGGCCTCAAGCAACCCATGATCCGCGAAATGCTGCAGCAGAATGTGTCGTGTCTGCTGCCGCTGGTCGACGAAGTACTGCCCGAGCCGCTGCGGCGACGCATGGAAGTCCCAACGCTGCACGAAGCGTTGCATGACATTCACTTTCCGCCGGACATGGAGGCGGTCCTGCGGGCCCAAAAGCGATTCAAACTGCAAGAACTGCTGGTGCTCCAACTGGCGATCGGTCTACAACGCCGCGGCCGCGAAAAAGTCGCCAAAGCACCCGTTTGCGAAGCCAGTGGCAAAATCCACGCACGTATTTTGAACCGCCTGCCATTCGCATTGACTGGCGATCAACAGCGCGCCGTGGAGGATATCGGTCGCGACATGTCGTCCGATCGCCCCATGAACCGGTTGCTACAGGGTGATGTAGGTAGCGGCAAAACACTCGTTGCCCAGTATGCCATGCTATTGTGCGTCGCGCACGGTTACCAAGCCGCTCTGATGGCGCCCACCGAAGTGCTTGCGCGGCAGCACATGCACACGCTAAACAAAAGCCTCGCCTCCAGCCGCGTGCGCGTCGCCTTACTGACTGGCGGACTCGCTCGGCGGGAACGCGCAGACCTGCTCGCCGCAGTCGCCGATGGCAGCGTTGATTTGATCATCGGAACGCAAGCACTCCTGTCGACCGAGTTGGCCTTCAAAAATCTCGGGCTCGTGATCGTCGACGAACAGCACAAATTCGGCGTGATGCAACGCGCCCAACTGCGCGGCGACCAATCGCAACCGCATTACTTGGTCCTCAGCGCCACCCCCATCCCTCGAACCATTGCGATGACAGCGTTCGGCGACCTGGACGTCTCCACAATTCGCGAAAAACCCCCGGGACGCGCGGCCGTGCATACGTACTTGGGATCCGAGGCAACCATCGCATCCTGGTGGCGATTCGTCGATCAACAAATCGAAGCCGGTCGCCAAGCTTACGTCATCGCCCCGCGCGTCAGCGAAGCGGAAACTACCGAGATCGCCAGCGCCGAAGGGTTCTTCGAGCAATTGCGCGCTGGACCGTTTAGCCATCGACGACTCGGTCTAATGCATGGCCGCATGGATGGTTTAGAGAAGGGATCGGTGCTCAGCGACTTTGCATCCGGCAAGACCCAATTGCTCATTGCCACCACCGTCGTCGAAGTCGGAATCGACGTCCCGAATGCAACTGTGATGACCATCCTCGATGCCGATCGACTTGGCCTTTCGCAACTGCATCAACTCCGCGGACGCATCTCGCGCGGGACTCACGCTGGCTTTGTGTGTGCGATGGTTTCCAAGGGCTGCAATCCCAACGACAACGACCGCTTGAATGCCTTCGAAGCTAGCGACGATGGTTTCTATTTGGCCGAAACCGATCTTAAGATGCGTGGCCCCGGCGACCTGCTCGGAACGCAACAACACGGCCTCGCGCCCCTGCGAGTTGCCGACTTAGCAATCGATGGCGACTTAGTCACTCTAGCCCGCGAAGTCGCCCGCGAAATACTTAATGAATCCCCCGATCTAACCGATCCCGCTCTCGCCAAAATCGTCCGCCAAACTCTATCGCGCTATGGCAAGTCGATGCAGTTAAGCGATATAGGTTGATTAGGGATTTTCCGTATAATCGCTTAAGCGCGTGGGCAACGCCCCGCACTTTAACATCGCTACAGCACGGCGCCCTGCTATGAATCGCTATCCTACCCAATTCGCGCCCAAGTCGTGGGGGCCAAAGTTGCGACCGTGGTTCGTGCGTCTAGTCGCTCCGATACGACGCTTTAAGCAAGCGCGTGCGGTCGGTCTAACTCGCGTCGAAGTGCGCGATGTCGAGCACCTGCATGCGGGGATGAAATCCCAAATGCGTATGCTGATCGCGCCCAACCATTCTAGCCACGCGGATCCCTTTACCATTTACAACGCTTCCATCCGGGGTCGCCGCGAAGCGATTGTAAAATTCGGAGCACCACTGCTTGTCCCAGCGACTAAATCGCGATCTTTGGTCGCCGAGCTTACCACAACGGCGCAGCAGCATGTGCAATCGCTGATCGAAAGTCTTTAGATTGTTAGTAAGCTTTGGCAAACACCGCCCGTCGCGTGCTCGGCTTGCCAGTCAGGAAGCACATGCCCGGTTCGTCATTGCCAGCGAGCGGCATGCAGCGAATGGTGACTTTCAATTCGCCCAACAAGGGCGCCAGTTCTTCTTCCGACGAAAAATAACACATCGCAAACCCGCCGTGCATCTCCGGCGAATCCGCATTCTTGGGCGTGAAGTAGGCACGAAACTCCTTCTCAGTCTTGATCTCAACCGTGTTTTCTTGCCGCATCTTGAGAGCCCGATTGAACAGGTTTTCTTGTATCGACTGCAGCAGATCCGCGATGCCAGCCACCAGCGCCGAACGCTCCATGCTGGTCTGTTCACCCGTATCCCGACGCGCCACAAATACCGAATCCTTGGCAATATCCTTTGGACCTACTTCGATCCGCAGCGGCACGCCACGCTTAACGTGGTACCACTTCTTTTCACCGCCACGGAGATCGCGATCATCCATTTCCACTTCAACGATGCGACCGGCATAGACCTTTTGGGTCAACTCTTCACGTAGCTTCTGGCAATACTCGAGCACTGCGGTCCGCTGGGCTTCGTCGCGGTAGATCGGCAGAATGACCGCATGAGCCGGCGCGAGTCGTGGCGGCAATACAAAACCATCATCATCCGAATGCGTCATGATCAGTGCACCGATCAATCGCGTACTCACGCCCCATGAAGTCGTCCAGGCATAGGCCACTTCGCCGTTTTGGTCCTGGAACTTGATCTCCTGCGCCTTCGAAAAATTCTGGCCCAGAAAATGGCCCGTACCAGCTTGCAGTGCTTTGCGATCTTGCAAC
>JAYVHC010000210.1:0-1555 GCA_043771575.1 Planctomycetia bacterium | reverse complement strand
CCGCCAAACCTTCCCCGCGTAGACCCCGGGTTACGCTTGGCTCGCCAGGAGGCTCGCCGCGCTCACCCGGGGCTAAGCAAATGTCGCCACGTTGTGGCTGGACTATCGGGTTTGAAAGCCAATGGTAGTGCTGCGACTACGACTGCGATGCTTCGAGTGGGGTCACTTCGAGTGGGGTCAGCCTCGGGATTCAGTTATAGTTTCTATTCGGTAGCTCTTTGATGGCGAACCGTATCTATCGACTGCCGCTGCTACCGCAGCTTAGAGACTGTTCTTTAGACCCGCAGGGCCAGTTCCTGGCAAAAGAGTCCTGACACAGTCCTGACACTTATTTATCGCTAACTACTAAGAGTTCAGGTTTGAGCAAGGCCAAAAGTCATTGCGACTACTTTTTCGAAATATTTTCCAAAATGCTTAGACAAACGAGCTTGGGTGGCGCATCCTTTAAGGATCTATGAAAACCATCGACCCATTTAATGAGCAGATTCGCAATTGCATCGACTGCATTGCCGAAACCGGTGCGGCGGGGCTGTCAGGCTTGTTTGATCTGACGGCGCAGCGGCTCGTACGCTTTGCGGTAACGATTACCCGCAATCAGCACGATGCGGAAGATGCGGTGCAAGCGGCATTGGTTCGCGTCGTGAGTAACATTCGCTTGGTGCATGCTGCTGAATCTCCTTGGCCCTATCTGTTGCGAATGGTTCGAAACGAATCGTTGGTGATCTTACGCAAGAAACGTCGTTGGCCGCTCATGAGCAGTTTGGCGGATCTGCTGACACGCCGCTGTGTAGATGAGGTGGAACAAGAGGAAACGCATCGGGCGGTGTGGAGCGCTTTGCGTTCATTGCCAATTGAGCAAAGCGAAGTGGTGGTATTGAAGATCTGGGAAGAGATGACCTTTGCTCAGATCGCTGAAGTGCTTGAGTTACCACCAGCTACAGCGGCCAGTCGTTACCGGTATGCACTGAGCAAGCTGGCTGGTCATCTCCGTTCACTCGAGCAGGAGGTCCGCCGTGGCTAGGTGTTCGAGTGACGATGATTCCGTGTTGGTGCCGGTCGAGTTGCTGATTCGAGCTGCGGGGAGCTACGTGGTGCCATCGGACAATTTACGGCCGCGGACGCTCGAAGCGGCTCGTGAATCGGCTGCGGATCGGGTGGGTTTTTACAAACTGGCTAGGATGTTTTTGGTGTTGTTGTTCTTGAGTGCGTTGAGCGTTCCGGCATTGGATCGTTTGACTGCTTGGCACGATAAATCAGTATCGCCGTCAGTGTCCGAAATCCAAGATCAGGCCGCTAGAATCGCCTCAGAGAAGGGCGTTGGTATGCATTGGGGTTTGTACGAAGCGTTCAACCGACTTCGCAATCACCAAGCCGATAATCTGACATCGACATCGCGAGAGTAGGCGCCCTCGCAGGCCTAGCAGACTGCTGAAAAAGTAACTCCACGCGTCAGTTTTTTAGCGGTGCAATTTTGCATAGCTTCCGACGAGTCTGTAAATAACGGTGGTCGAGTCGCTCCGCGACTCGACTGCGCTCACGAAAACGAAGGCCGATA
>JAYVHC010000209.1:0-3248 GCA_043771575.1 Planctomycetia bacterium | reverse complement strand
TTTTTCGCATTTCCTTGGCGTTGCTAGCACAATAGGTAGACCTGAGAAACTTTTGCTAGTACTACATACAGGCTTCATTTATCGCGTGCAATATCCGGCTAGCGCCGGCGGCTCATAGGACTGATGGTGGAGCATCAGCCACGAGGTCATTACGCGAAGTGGTTGGCTTTTTTCATTTCGATGCGCTTCAGGAAGACTCGCATCACGCGGAGGTAAAGATCGTCGCGGAGTATCTTGTCTTCGATGCCGAAATCTGCGTTCGGGTTGTCGTTGACTTCGATCACGTAGAACTTGCCTTCACTCTCTTTGATGTCGACGCCATAAAATCCATCACCGATTAGATTGGCGGCTTTCAGGGCGGTCTTCACTGCGCCGCGGGGAGCAATCTCGACGGGCATGCATTCGAAGTCGCCGTAGCGATCATCGCCCTTTTCTTCCTGCTGGATAATCTGCCAGTGAGCTGGAGCCATAAAGTATTTGCAAGCGAACAGCGGCTGGCGATCGATGATGCCAATGCGCCAATCAAAGGCGGTGGGCAAGAACTCTTGAGCCACAACCAGCTCGGAATCAGCGAGCATCTCTTTCATGGCCATTTCGAGTTCATCGTCGGTGCCGACTTTGATCACACCTTTTGAGAAGGCACTATCGGGCTTTTTGAGGACCAGTGGAATGCCGAGCAGTTCTTGAACACTTTGCCAGTTGTCTTTGTGCACGACGAGTGTACGCGGTGTGAGAATCTTTTGCCGCGCCATCAACTCGGCCAAATATACCTTGTTGCTGCATTTGACGATCGAAAGCGGATCGTCCATCACGACCAAGCCTTCACTCGCGGCGCGCTGCGCAAAGCGATACGTGTGGTGATTGACGGACGTCGTTTCGCGAATGAACAGCGCGTCGAATTCGGCTAACCGAGCATAGTCATCGCGACCGATGATTTGCGGGCGAATTCCGAGCGAAGCCGCGGCTTTGGAGAATCGGTCAATCGCTTTCGCATCCGATGGCGGTTCGGCTTCATCCTCGTTCACAAGAATGGCCAGATCAAAACGATAGTTCGTCTTACGGCTTGATTTCGGGGCTTGCCCCTCGAAATACTTGGTTGCCACTTCGATCACATACGGCCAATGACGTTCGGGCACCTCACTGGCCGAGATGGCTTGAATGGTCTTCAGTGACCATTCGCTCTCGGCGCTGACGCGAACAAACGAAGCGCGCAGCAGCGGCGCTTGAAACTGATTGAACAGAGCTGTCGCCAAGCGGTGGTAGCATTCGGTCATGTTGCGACCGAAGTAAATGCTTAGGTCAAATTCGTTCGATGTCAGTCGCTTGAGGCTGGTTTGAATCAATTCATCCAAGTCAGCGGCGACGATCTTGACGACCGATTGGCTCTTCAAATCTTGGACGGTCGTGACGTGCGGCAGCGGTCGATGGCCTCGAGCCTCTGCGAGCAACGAAACGTAGTAGCCGTTCGTTTGATAGCGATACGAACGGCAGAGATTAAATACGCGAACGTTTCGAAGCTCGCTGTATTCCGGTTTGGTCAGATAGGTTTTCGCGTCGACAACGTCGACGTTGGGAATCTGAAACGGCCAATCCTTCGAACTATTTGCAACGACCACTGCGGGCACTGGAGCACATCCTGGCTACGTAGGTGATGGAATAGGTGGAACAACATAATGGGGATTGTTCGCACTGTTTTTGGGATGGATCACTAAGAAATTTGCATCGTAGGTTAGCACACCGAGCAACACAGCGCACACGACGCGTTCCAGCGAGACTTGGTAATCAAGGTTGGTACTCCACGGATTCTTGGAATAGGGATCAGCCACGGTCACCAGTTTCGTTTCTTTGTCATATCCACGGAGCACCACAAAGTGCCCCTGAGGAAAACCTGCGATATCGGATTTATCTTGGCAAGGGTTGTTAAGTTCGCGAGCTTCTTGATACAGATACGTGGAACTGAGTCCGGTGAGTAGGGGAATGTTACGTGCGAGGTACTTTCGGATCAACGCCGTACTGAGGTCCTGCATGCGAACTTGGCCACCCAGGCGCAGAAATTCTAAGTAGCCATGTGTCGCCAGCCGTAATTTTTTATCCTGTTTCGATTCTGCTTGTTCTTGCAGTTTCCCTGCCAGATCGACCCCCTCACGAAACCAGCTGGGATCGAAGACGGTTAAATTGTAGGTATAAATCCGGGCGGCGTAGCCGTTCGCCAGGGCGTCGCAACCGAGCAACACTGCCAATGTGCCACCGTCGTCCAGTTTCGGGACGCGGTTGATGATCGTCGACAAGTCCATTTTCTCGCCAAAATAACGATACACGGCGTGCAGGCAGGTCGGCCCGCACGTCCATTCGTCAGGTTGTGGAAGCATGTCTAAAGGGAGAGGGTTTATCACCGCGGTAGATCTACTCCTTTACAATCAGCGTGGCGAGGGCAATTTGCCCCTGGCAAGACTTGCAGTAGAACGTGAGAATGGCCCTGCGCACAGTGGAGAGCGGCTCGTGGCCCACAATGCCGAGCCAAAAGGCTCACTGGTGCTTTGTCCAACCTTAACTTTTCGCGTGGCACGCTACGCCGTTAACCTTAATTATTCAGAGAACAGTGGGTGGCACGCTTTGCGGCTTTGCGAAGGGTGCGATTGATGGCATTACTACGGATTGTTGGGTTTGGCTGTGTTTTCTAGACCAACTTCGCAACGAATAGGATCAATATGGGGCAGCCAGAGACTTGGAAAGAAATTCAAGCATTTGTCAGCGATACTGCCAAGCTTGAAGCGACAGTTGCATTACTTGAGTGGGATGATCGCACGTATCTGCCGAACCGCGGGGGAGCTTATCGAGCTGAACAAACGACCCTATTGAGCGGTCTGATCCACCGCCGATTGACCGACCAGCGACTGGGCGAAATGCTGCAGCAGCTAAGCGCCAGCGACCTCATGAGCGAGCCTGCCAGTCCAACTGCGGCGAGCGTTCGCATGATGTTGAAGGACTTTCGTCGGAACAGTCGCTTGCCGGTCGAATTGGTTGAGGCCACGACCAAGGCAACCGTGCTTGGCCAGCGGGCTTGGGAAGCGGCTCGCGCGGTTGATAGCTGGAGCGCTTTCGCACCCCACATGGAGACGATTTTCGCCCTCAAACGCCAAGAAGCTGAATTGTTGCGCGATGATGGAACGCTTTACGACGCATTGCTGGACCAGTACGAAGAGGGCGCGAATAGCGAGTCGCTGACAGCTGTTTTCGCTGGACTGCGT
>JAYVHC010000208.1:0-12114 GCA_043771575.1 Planctomycetia bacterium | reverse complement strand
CTTCGCATCAGCCAATCGCCGTTTGATCGTCGCTGGAATATGGCAACACTTGCGATCGACACCGCTGCCGCGGGACCCGCCGAGCATCGCATTCTGATCCAGTATCTTGATGCTCTTATCGCGCAGCGAGAATTCGCAAATCTACAAGCCGCCTTAGTGTAGAGCTCTTAGTGTAGAGCTCGCAATGCGAGTTCGGGAACGATTGAGGACAATCGTTCTACACTAGATCGACAACAATGGTGTTGCCGATCAGATCGTGAATGCAACGATAGTCTTCGCGGAAGATAAAACACGGGTCAATGATTCCGTAAAACGGAACTTGACCAAGTAGAAAAACTCCGACCACGCTTCGGAGCAGAAAGCACTGTATGAATGGCGAGCGCTGATGCGTCGTGAAGTCGATGATTTGCATCTTGAGAAAGTACTTGCCGATCGACTGGCTCGAAACTGCGAGCAGATAGATTTGAATGCCAGCCACGACGAACATTCCTAGAAACATCAAACCTATGCCCCTAAAAACTAGTGGCACAGCCGCGTCAGGTCCTCCTCGGGCATCCGCTGTTACCAAGCCACCAATCATTAATGCCATGCCGGGAGTCAGGCTCAAGAACATTGCTATATTGTCAATGATCGCAGCCAGTAACCGCTTCAGGCGACTGGCCAAGCGCAATTGTGAGGGTTGGGCTGCGAAATTCCCAGGCGATTGGTAAGGATTGGTGTAGTCAAGATCGTTCATGTTGAGCTTGTAATCATTCCGATAGTGTGTGTTTCGCAGGTTTGACGCATTGGCACTTAGACGCAGGGTACTCGAACGAAGTCTACTTCCCCGCCAAAGGCCCTGCGTTAGCGATCGACGGATCGCTATTATCCGCGAATTGTTGGAAATTCTTGTGAAATAAGCTGGCGAGCTTGTGAGCGGTCGCCTCGTAGGCGACCGGGTCGGCCCATGTCAACTTCGGCTGCAACATCTGGCTTGGGACCGCGCTGCACGCAGTGGGCACAGCAAAACCGAAATTCGGATCCGTCACGTAATCCGCTTCGGTTAGCTCGCCTGAGTGGATCGCATCGATGATGTTTCGCGTGTGAATTAGTGACATGCGGCGTCCGACACCATACGCTCCGCCGCTCCAACCCGTATTCAACAACCAAACATGCGTGCCGTGCTGGGCAATCTTAGCCGCCAACAACTCGGCGTACTTCGAAGGGTGCCACACCATAAAGGCTGCACCAAAGCAAGTGGAGAATGTCGCGGTGGGTTCGCTGACACCCATCTCTGTACCAGCCACTTTGGCCGTATAGCCGCTGACGAAATTATACATCGCTTGCTCTGGCGTCAATTTACTAACGGGCGGCAGTACTCCGAACGCATCGCAAGTCAAGAAAATAATATTCTTCGGATGACCTCCCACGCACGGGATCTTCGCGCGCGGGATGAACTCGATCGGATAGGCCACACGCGTATTCTCAGTAATGGAAGCGTCGCCAAAATTCACGCGATGCGTGGCTTCATCGTACACAACATTCTCTAGCACCGACCCAAAGCGGATGGCGTTGTAAATCTCCGGTTCACTTTCTTGTGTTAGATTGATGACCTTTGCGTAGCAACCGCCTTCGATATTGAACACACCTTCGTTCGACCAACAGTGTTCGTCATCGCCAATCAATTTGCGGTTGGGATCGGCTGACAAGGTGGTCTTGCCAGTGCCTGACAAGCCGAAGAAAAGTGATACATCGCCGTCTTGTCCTTCGTTGGCTGAGCAATGCATCGACAGCACGCCCTGCTTGGGCATGAGGTAGTTCATGATCGTAAACACACCTTTTTTCATTTCGCCGGCATACTGCGTACCGAGGATAACGAATTCCCGCTGCTCGAAACTGAGATCGATGCTCGTCGTGCTGGTCATTTGGTTGGTGTAAGGGTTGGCCGGAAAATAGCCTGAGTTGTAGATCACATAATCCGGCTCGCCAAACTCCCATAACTCGCCCTCGGTCGGTCGTATCAACATGTTTTGCATGAACAGCGCATGATAGGCGCTTGAACAAATCACGCGAATTTTCATTCGATAACGAGGATCCCAGCCGGCATAACCGTCGGTCACAAAAATCTGCGTGCGCGTGTTCAAATAATCCCTGGCGCGTTGGCGGTTGATCAAGAACGAACGCTCCGTCAAGCGAATGTTGATGTCGCCCCACCAAATATCACCGGCCGTCGCTGGTGATTCGACGATACGTTTATCCTTGGGACTGCGACCAGTCTTGTCTCCACTGCGAGTTGCCAACGCTCCGCTCGAGGCGATTGCTGCATCGTGGTTCAAAATTGCATGTTCGTACAGTCGAGCGGGGGTCGCGTTGCGGATGACTTCTTTGACTTGAATGCCGAAGTTTTGCAGATTAAGCGCGTTGTCCATTTGACTTCCGTGGTGGCAAAGGCAAGAGCGAATCGCTCCGTTGTAGGAATTGGTTCAGGTTACCGATCCGCCATCGGTTGTCGTATTAAGCCGGTGCTTGGGAGCACGTGAATCCAGCTTTTTGTATTGTTGCAGATTGCCCTATCTGTACTAGTCGGGAAAGCAGAAGTGATATTGATTCCGGTGGCACGCCCTACCTCCAATGGTCTCGGAAATCTAACGCTTTGCAGAAGTCAAATGCCGTTCCCATTAGATGATAGGTGATTTGCAGTGCCACCAAACCTCAGAATATGCTAGGTTGTTCGCTTTAAATAACGAAGCGAAAAGCACTTGAAAAAGATCCTGCGATGGCCAAAGCGACTGACATTCACGTCAAAAAAGTCACCAATTCGACACACACCTACCTCTACCGCCAACCGATGAAATTCGGTGGTCGCGTCGTCGAAGACGTGTGCGTTCTGCGAACCGAAATCGCAGTTCAATCCAGCGGTAGCCGTAAGAAGATCATCGGCATCGGAGAGATGACGATGGGCAACGCGTGGGCTTGGCCAAGTAAAATACCGGGCAAAATGACGCTGAAAGTAATGCTGGAATTGGCGGATCGCTTGGCAGTCGAAGTCGAAAGGGCGCAGCTGCATGGCGATCCATTGCAGATCGCGCACGAGGTTGGTCGGCTGCGCGATAAAGTTTCTGCGGTAATGGTCGATGAATACAAACTTGGCGAACCGATTCCCAAGCTGGCGGCCATGGTCGCGGCCAGCCCGCTGGACGCGGCGATTCATGATGCATTTGGTCGGTCAATCGGGAAGAACAGTTTCGATTGTATGTCGGAAGAATATCTCAACCAAGATTTGAGCGCCTATCTCGGACCAGACTTTGCTCAGATGTATCCAGCCCAATTTCTCTCACCCAAGCCGCGGCCAACGTTGGCGCTCTATCACCTTATCGGCGCGCTCGACCCGCTCAGCAATGCAGACATTCACACTCGCCTTAATGACGGTTACCCGGAGACACTCGAAGAATGGCTTAAGACTGACGGAATCAGTCACTTGAAACTCAAATTGGCCGGTAACAACATCGACTGGGATGTGGGCCGCATTGTCGAAGTGACGAGAATCTGCGAAATGGTCGCCCCCGAGCGACTATGGAAACTGTCGTTCGATTTCAATGAGCAGTGCCCGAACGAAGATTATGTCATCGATCTGCTTGAACGAATCGAACGACTCAGCCGCGATTCCTTCGATCGATTGCAATACATGGAACAACCCACGCCGCGAGATTTGCGAATCCGTACTGAGATGACTGTGCATCGCATCGCGCGTCTGCGTCCAGTTGTGATTGACGAGTCGCTGACCGATATCGAAAGCCTCAATCTAGCCCGGCAACGCGGTTACACTGGGCTCGCCCTCAAAGCGTGCAAAGGTCAATCTGAATCACTTTTAATGGCCTCTGCCGGAGCTCATTACAAGATGTTCATGTGTGTGCAAGATTTAACTTGCATCGGTGGTTCGTTTTTGCATTCTGCGTCGCTTGCAAGTCGTTTGCCACAGGTCGCTGCCGTCGAGGGCAATGGTCGGCAGTACTGTCCCGTAGGCAATGCGGCCTATATGAAGCAGTATGCACCGATGTTCCGAGTTCGATATGGCACCGTTCCCACTGAACTCATGAGTGAACCTGGGCTTGGTTTTACATGGAAACCGCTTGCCGAATAACCGGGTGCGTGTAGTTGCGGGTCTGCACGCTATCGGTTCGAACTCTGATTGCGGCGTGCTTCCATAACGTGCTGCAGTGACGGCGACACAGTGAGCAGATCGTCATCATCGCTGGGCTTCTTTTCTTTCTTGGGCGGCTCGGCTTGATTTGATTTTGGTCTTATGAGATCGCTGGGGCTGACCTCCAGGGCCTCGACGTCACCTTTCAGGAATGGTCGCAACCAAGTCGGTGGGGGGGCAATGGGTTTGGGTGGAATTGCAGGCGCAGGGGTCGGACTTGCTTGACTCGAATCGCTCAGTGGTATCGAACTAAATGGCTGCGAATCGACGACGTTGTTGTAAACTGGCTGAGCGTAACCGTGATTGGAACTCGAGTAGGCCCGCTGAGGTTCGTAGCCGGGTTGATACGGATAAAGCAATGCTTTGCTGCCATACATGTTTGCAGGATGCCGCTGCTTGACGGCCTGGAATCGACCGTCGAGATTCCCGGCGTGATATCCGTGGCTCCCACCGATCCCAAAGAAGCGACCGAACGAATTCATGGCTGGGAGATTGTGTTCCTGCGCAACAGCGGACCCTATCAAACTCAACCCCACACTAATGCTTAACGCAGCTAGTTTTTTCCGCACAGTAAATCCTTTCGAAACGGCTCTCAACTCGGCATCCCCGCCACCCAACGCCATTAAGTGTTCTTGGCGAGCAAATGTAGCTGGTTTCGTAAGAAACCAGGGTTCACCGGTGACCTATCTTCCGCGTCCGGTTTCTGCCGAAACCAGCTACCCCATTAAATTCCTTGACATTTGCGCCTGGATTTAGGGACGAAGAATACTTAACGGCGTTGCCCGCCACCCCTGGTTCGATCGGCATCCCTCCCAACCAGAATCGAGTGCGCTCGCCTGCGCCTACGCCTACGACCAGCCATGGGTGTTAAAGATACCGAATAGTTAAATCTTAACGACTTTGCTATGCAGATCGCGAGCCAATAGGTCAGACTAACGTCCGCTGCGACGAAACTCAGCATAATTGTCTAGCCCTGGGCGTGGGGATGTTGCCTCCACTCCTTATTGACAATCAACCGAGCACCTCGTCGGAAGGAGATATACGACCAGCCCCATTGAAGGACAACGAGCGTACGGTTCTTGAATCCGGTTAAAAAGTAAATGTGAACTAGCAGCCACATCATCCAAGCCAAAAAGCCGGTGAGTTTGATGCGGCCCACTTCAACAATAGCTCGACTGCGACCGATGGTAGCCATACTACCCTTGTCAACATAATTAAACGGCTTCCGCGTTTGGCTCGGTGGTGTTTGTCCCAGCATTGATAACTGGACTTCGCGGCGAATCAACTTGGCAAGAAAGTGGCCTTGCTGAGTCGCCACTGGGGCGACGCCTGGCAGTGAGGTGCCGTTAGCTTGAATGCAACAGGCTTGATCCCCTGCAACAAACACGTTGGGATAGCCTTTGACACTCAAATCAGCTTGGACCAGTACTCGGCCTTGTCGATCTACCTCCAAACCCGATTCCTTCCCTAACGGCGAGGCTTGTACGCCAGCTGCCCAGAGGACCGTGGCCGAGAGGATGCGTTCGTTGCCAACTTCAACACCGTCGGCATCAATCTTGGTCACTGTACTGTTCGTCCAAACCTGCACACCCAATTGTTCAAGGTCGCGCGCGGCATGCGAGGCGAGCGATTCGGAAAACATCGAGAGAATTCTTTGACCCGATTCGATCAGGATCACGCGAGCGGCGGCTGCGTCGATGTTTCGAAAATCTTTGGCTAGCGTAAAGCGACTCATTTCGCCGATCGCCCCCGCCAATTCAACTCCGGTGGGGCCACCTCCAACGATGACAAAAGTTAGTAATCGCTTTCGTTCAACCGCTGAATCGGTTCGCTCAGCCGCTTCGTAAGCACTTAGCACGCGACGCCGAATCTCGGTCGCTTGCTCGAGCGTCTTCAGTCCCGGCGCAAACTCCTCCCACTCTTCATGGTTGAAGTAACTGTGCCTCGCTCCACAGCACGAGATCAAGTAGTCAAATTTCAGCGAACCAAAACTGGATTCAACTCGTTTCTCATCTAAGTGTAGCGAACGAATCTCGCCTTGCAGCACGCGTATGTTCTTGTATCGTGCCAGCAAGCTGCGAATCGGCACCGCAATATCTGCTGGACTTAGCCCCGCCATTGCCACCTGATAAAGCAGCGGCTGAAACAGATGGTGATTCGATTTATCGACAATTGTGACTTCGATATCGCGCACCCCACCCAGTTCCTTGGCGGCGTTAAGTCCCGCAAATCCTCCGCCTACAATCACTACGTGTACCATTCCGTCCTCCTTAAATTCTAATCGGCATCGCGTTCGTCTAAGTATCCGTATTGTCTCAAAAATTAAATTCCACGGTTGCTATTGTCAACAATTCGCTGATGCGCATTAATGCGAGGTGGTTGACGATGTCCTTGCCAAGCCATTGGTGGCGTGAGCCGCCGCCTCGACTTCTTGGGATGTGCCAAAACCGATGATCGCTGAGTGAACCGCTGGGTGCCGCAAGGCGAACTCGATGGCGCGTTGTATGAGTCCATTCAATCCATACTCGCGTCTGAGGAAATCCGCTTGGAGAACGTCTTGGCGATAGAGCTCCAAGGCGCTTTAACCTTTGCGATTCTTAGCGTGTGAATAAATGCCAACTTATCAATCACCGCCTGTGAAAGCCGCTCGGGCAAGAGTGGCGGTAACCCTAAATCAAAGTTAAACTCGCTGACGGTAATAGCAATGTCCAGCACGCCATTGACCAATTCCTGTGCAGGCGACGTTGGAGACATGTCGAACTTAGCCAGGCCTCGATCGTTTGCGGTGGCTGCGATAGCCATGATATCGAGATAGGCGTTCATCGTTTCTGCAAAATCTTCCCAGGGATGCATCGTCGCATACGAGGTCAGGATCTCCCAAAAGCGCATGATATTCCTCGGCTGCAACGCGGCGCGCATACGACCAATCAATATAGTGCCCCACCTCGTGACGCATGTGACCGATCAGAGTTCGCTGCGGTTCGCGAAGAGCAACGCGCGTACTCTCACGATAGACGCTGTCCGCTTCTTGAATGTTTACGGTAATGACCCCTTCGGCATGCCCGGTATAGATCTGCTCTACTGTGCCATCAGGCAATTTCTTGTTTTCGAGAAACTGAAACGACAATGGGTGTGTCTGATTCAAGTTCGGCAAATACGGTGGAAGTTGTAAATCAGCCAGCTGTAATAACAGCCTACGCTTGGCGCGTTCCAACTCAATCCAATGCTTTTCATTTTGGGGTACGTGTAAATCGGGTGTAACGGTAGTAAAAGCGCACCACTGACATAGACTCCCCTCTACTTCGACGAAAGCGTTGCAGACCGACGAAGCTCGGTTGCAGCAGGGACTTACGTTGGCTTCGCAAAAATCACACTGCCATGTGCCGTCGTCCTGCTTGGCAAAGCTTGCCGATTGCCGACAGACATTGCACCTGCCAACTTCGCTGCCACATGACAAGCATTGATAGTTATTGAAAAAAATACGGTTGCTGCAGCGACAGGAGCTCGTTTTCATGCGTATCCCAATGCCCTCAACAAAAAAGTTCTCCAACGTCTGCATTAGCGGCATTCGCGCATGCTGACCGATTTTCGACCGAACGGCTACACAACCGCGCAAACAAAGGCTCGTCCACAACAAGTGGGTTCACGTTTAATCAGCTGGTACGCCAATTGCGATTAAAGTTTAACAAGATGGTGTGAGAGAGGACTAGCCGTTAGTCTGCCACACAATTCTTGCGATTTCGACCCACGAAACAAGGAACTAGACATGGATATTATTCTTGCCCCGATGGTTGTGACTGCAGCGATTGAATATTCCCTGCTCTATATGCTTGGGGGCGGTGGAATTGTCGGTGCGGTGGTCATTTTTATTGTGGCCAAAATGCTCCGACGTTAAGAGAGCTCCTCGGCCTGCGTGGCTCGGTATGTCCACAAGAGATCGAAGTACTTTCAACTTCGAGACCCGTGGCTAGCAGTTCTCCGAGACGGACACCGCGATTTTATCGCGGTTATTGCGAGTCTCGGAGAGACTCGCGAACTGATACTCGCCGTAACCAAGTTCGTAGCTTTTACAGAACTCTCAAGAACGCAATCAGATCGAGTTTTTCGGCTGCAGTCAAATTCAACTCTAAAGCCAAATTAAAGAACTCGACGGAATCATCTAGTGTCAGTAGACGGCCGTCATGCAAATAGGGCGGCGAGTCCTTGATGCCACGTAGTGGGAAGGTCTTGATAGGACCATCCACTGCGGCCATGCGTCCATTGATCAGTCGAGGTGTGTAGAATCGCTCGACTTTCAAATTATGCATTAGATTGTCGGTATAGTAGGGTGCGGGATGGCACGTGACACACTTGGCCTTGCCAACAAACAGCGCCTCGCCTCGCCGCTCGGAGTCGGTTGCTAACTTAGCGTCCAGCTGACCCAAGACATTGAGTTTTGGGGCGGCAGGAAAATCAAGCAGTGCCTGGAATTCAGCCATGGGATGGACTTGACTTGCACGATCCAGAACATTGATACCTTTCTTGGCTGCAATTGCAATATCGCCATCAAAATAGGCCGCGCGTTGTTCGAACTCCGTGAAGTCTTCTACGGACTTCAGGGCACGCTGCGAGCCGAATAGCCTCTGGATATTTACACCGCGCAGACTTGGCGTATCGATGCGGTGCCGAAACTCTTGTGGCCGAATATCACCGACCAAGTGGGTCGCCGCGTTGGTGTGACCGTTAGCATGGCAATCGAAGCAAGCCACGCCTCGACTTGGGCGTTCACTGCGACGATCATCGGTCTGATTAAACTGTTGCTGCATGAAAGGGGTCACCAGCAACCGCAAGCCCTCCAATTGTTTGGGATTGAGTAGACCGCTAAAGAGGTCAAAGTAGTTCTCAGTGGTAACCAGTTTCCCTTGGGACACGTCGCCTAAATCGAGCCGCGTCGTTAGGTACATCGGCGGCGGAAACTCAGGTAGAAAGTGGACCGGCAGATCGAAGTCGAGATCAAACCGCGTTAGATCGCGTCCATCCTGCTTCTTCACTTCGTCAATATGGAATTTAGGAAAAAGCATTCCGCCTTCAGCATGGTTTGGATGCGGTAGCGGAAGGTAACCGATGGGGAAAAGATTTTGCTCTCGAATTTGTTGGGGCGTGAGTGCGTTCAGCTGCTCCCAGGTGACTCCCTTCGGCAACTTTGCGCGCACGCCAGCCTGTAGCGGCTTGCCGCGCGACATGGTGACTTCATCGCCCGCTTGATCTGCCAGGACATAACGTTGCTCAAGCAGGCCTAAGTGTTTTTGCGAGACGGTCGTTTTTTGCGCTTTCATGTGCGCGATCACGTCAGCCAGAGGCTCCGTCTGATTAACCGGCATGTAGCTGGATGACGTTTTTTCCGGTGGCTGTGCGAGTGCAACACCGCCACCAACGATCGCAACTTTGGAAAGGAAAATCAGTGTACGGGAAAATTTGCGTCTGAGTGTCACAGAGTCTCTCTCCAGGTTAACGCCCTACGAAGTTATAAAATCCTCATGCGGTTTGGGCAGCATTTCGTGTACCTGGACGAGGTTTTCGTTAGGAAATAGCAAAACTGGTAATAGAGGTGCCTGCAGGCGACCATTCGAGAAATTGAGAATCGCGGTCACCAGCTGCCTGCGTGTTTGCGGTGTTGCGAGTTTGGTCACTTTCCTTGCAGCTTGCTCGACAGCGTTCCAGGAACATGGATTTTGCAGAATGTGGAATGGCCCCTGGGCAAATCAGTCCGCTGCAATGTTTCTTTCGTGAAGGACTTTTCGCGCGAGACGGTCTAAATCTTCCTCCGTGACGGTTGGAAGGAATCGTTTTCGATAGAGCTCCTCATGAACGATACTTACAATTGCAACCATGGGTGCCGCGATTAAAACCCCCAGAACACCGAAGGCAGTCACACACAAGAGCATTGAGAATATCACCGCGACTGCATGTATTTTCATGCCACGCGACATGATCATTGGCAAAATCACGTTGTTTTCCAGCGTTTGAATTGCAATGTAAGCAACTAGCACCCAAAGCGGAGTCATGCCCCCCTTTCCGATAGCCAAGAGCAGAGCTGGTATCGTGCTAAGCGTTGGACCCAAAAATGGAATCGACTCGAAAAGGCACGCAATGAGGCCAAGCACGAGCGCGTCCATCAATCCCAATAGCGGCCACATCAATAAGAACACTAGCACACCGATCGTTAGCATTCCAGCCAGGGTCGACCCTGCCCAGGCGGGAGCGAACTGAGCGATACGTTGGGTGATGATCACTGCGCGATCGTGGTGCTGTTCGGGCACTAACGAAAAAATCGCCGCGATGATCGGTCGGGGATTCAATAACATAAAAACGACGCCGAAAAATACGGTCAACAACACGACTAGGACTTGTGCTCCGTTAAAGGCCATTGCGGTAACATTTCCGACGACACCTCGCATCATGGCGCTTAACCCAGAACGGAGTGAATTGGGTGAAGCTGCATTTGGCTGGGGAGGCATTGCTTCCGGTTTCGACGCGACCATTTCCGAATCCTTCGACGCCGCTGCATCTTTTGCAATCTCAGTCTTTACTTCCTGCTGAAGTTTCTCCTCGGAATGCTCCGCTTTCTTTTCCAGCTTGATCAAAGGTTTTTGAAGTCGCTCCCAATAGGTTGGCAGCGACTCCGAAAATTTCGCAACTGCACCACTCAAAGGCAGGTAGAAAGCCCATCCTGCTAAGGAAAGAACAGTCAGCAGCACGACGATAACTACTGCAGTGGCGCCTTTTCGGCCGCCTGCAATCGTGCGCAGCCAGTTAATGACTGGATTGAGTGCCAGGGAAATGAGCATCGTTAAAAGGAACGACAAGAGTACCGGCGCTAATACGGAAAACGCTTGCAACAGTGCAAACAAGGCCGCAGCGACGAGCAGGTAGATAGGAACTGAGTTGCGATTGGAAACCAACACTGAACTCTTGAGCACCTCGATCTCCCTCATCGGAATTGGTAAACACACCTTTCTAAATACACGAATTGCGGTAATCCCAAAGCAAACGGCGCGCCGCTGCATGTTCCGCTCACTCGTGGGCAGCACGGACAGCTTTCTTCGCAGCCAGGGGGCTCAATAGGACGTATTTATTGTCCTGGTCTTGGTTCTAATAGCGATTTACTCGGGTAACATGCTTCACAATTCAAGTAATTCGAACTCTTTCGAGGTCGCTGTTGGCTGGTCCGCAAATGAGGCGTCCTTCCTTATCAAATCTTGAACCGTGACAGGGACAATCCCACGTGCTCTCGTTGCGATTCCATTCCACAATGCAACCGAGGTGCGGGCACACTGCGGAACATTGGTGCAGAACACCGTCGGGATCGCGATAAGCAGCCACTTTCGTAAGACCGTCACGCACCACTGCACCGGTGCCCGCTGCAATTGCTTGCACACTTGACACATCGCCCCCAGTCACCCAAGCGCCAAATTGCATAGCAACATTGATGTTTTCCTGCACGTACCTGCCCGCCGCACGCAGTGTTTTGCGCGCGGGATCGTAGAGCGCAGACCACGAATTTTCCCGGCCAATAATCAAGTCCGTTAGCAGAATTCCAGCAATCGTGCCATGCGTCATGCCCTGCCCCGAATCCCCGGTCGCGATGAAAACATTCGGACTATCAAGTGGGTTCCGGCCAATGAAGGCGAGTCCGTCGATGGTCTCCATTACTTGTCCCGACCATTGATAGCGGATATTACCGGCAGTGGGAAATCGTTCTCGCGTCCACGCTTCAATTCGGGCATACCTTTCCTCAGCGTCATCAGCTTGACCTGTCTTGTGATCTTCGCCTCCAACGATCAACAATTCCATCGGTTGCGAGTTAGGGGCCGACTCGTTAGCAGGTAAAGAATGAAGTCGAACGTAGTGATAAGGATTCAGCGTATCCCAGTAGAGCCCCTTGGCAACGGAGC
>JAYVHC010000207.1:0-8203 GCA_043771575.1 Planctomycetia bacterium | reverse complement strand
TGGACAAGTGGCTGCGTCAGTCACTGCGTGACGACAAGCCCTACAGTCAAATAGTTACCGAGTTATTAACAGCCAAGGCGACCAATTCGGTGTGGATGCCTGATGCTGCGCCCTCTGGCTATCTCGCTCGCTGGCACATTCCTGGCGATACGATGTACTCCGATCGCCATGAGGATACAGCCGACGAAATCGTTGTCCAATCCTCCAAGTTTTTTTTAGGGCTCAATTTTCAATGCATCTCCTGCCATGGTGGTCAAGGATTCTTAGAAAAAGTCGATCTTGGACTATCCACCAAGAAACGCGAAGAGCTGTGGGCGATGGCGGCCTTTTTTGGAAAAACGCGAGTGCGCATCGTTCCGTTTCAAGATCGATTTACGATCTCCGACGATGGCCCAGGTTACGATTCCAATTCGGCTAGCTCCGTACGCTTGCACCGACAGGGGGAAGTAGCTGAACCGACCTTTATGTTATCGGGCGAACAGGCAAACCCAGATCGCCCACTGCGCCCACAGTTTGCCAAGATGTTGACCGAACATCCACAGTTTGCCAAAGCCACCGTAAATCTCTTCTGGAAAGAATTTTTTGGGCTCGGCATCGTCGAACCGGTCGATGGATTCGATCTGGCTCGTCAAGATCCTGATAATCCCCCCCCGGCTCCGTGGACTATTCAACCGACTAATCCAGCATTGCTCGAAGAGTTGGGGCGGTACTTTGCGGAAAATCAATTTAGCCTCAAAGCGTTGATGCGGGTCATCGCGCAATCATCAGCCTATCAACTATCTTCACATTTTGACCAGCCCTGGCAATCGGCCTACACTCCTTACTTTGCACGGCACTATGTGCGCCCGTTAAGTGCCGAAGAATTGCACGATGCCATCGTGGAAGCTTCGGGCATCTATCCGGACTATCCCAGGAAACACATGCTTTATGGGACTCCGCAATCGCCTATGCGTTATTGGACGCAGGCTGCGACACCTGAAAATATCAACGAAGGCGACGCCAAGCAGTTGCTGCGCACCTTCGGACAAACCAATCGCGAATGGGCAAATCCCGCGCGAAGTGGTTCGATCCTGCAAGCGATGATGATGATGAACAGCAAATTCGTCACCAGCCGCGTCTCGGCCAGCGATGGGAGCTTTGCCAAGTCGATGCTTGATTCAAGACTAACGCATCAAGAGATCGTTGAATCCATGTTTCTGCGCGCACTTGCACGCACACCGACGCAAAGCGAAAGCGCAATCGCGTGCGAGTGGATTGCCCAGGATCGACGGGTTGGAATTGAGGATCTGCAGTGGAGCTTACTCAATAAATTGGATTTTTTGTTTAATTATTAGCAGCGACTGAGAGTCGCCCTTACCTAGCGGTGACTTCACCTCGCGTCTGGAACAAATTCGATGCGGAAGCGGATCATGAAACATAATCGCGACCAACGGTCGCCTTTTTACTTACAACGTCGCGAGTTGCTGCGATTGGGTGGTCTGAGTGTTATGGGTGGCTCACTGCCCTGGATGTCTGCGACGCGAGTGGCGGCAGCGGATGACGGACAGCCGCGCAGCACTGCGCGTCAGGTCATCTTTATCAACCTAGAAGGCGGAATGAGCCAGTTGGATTCGCTGGATGCCAAGTTGGGACCATGGACCCCTGATCACTTCGACATACAAGCTTGTGGTAACGATGTGCTGTTACCCCTGGGTGTATTCACTCAGTTGCCGAAGGTGCTGGACCAAGTCAGCATTGTGCGCTCGATGGCTGCATGGGATGCCGTTCACGGTCGGGCTCAGTACTACATTCAAACGGGCCATCCACTCAATCCTGCGCTTTCGAAAGAAGTGCCCGCCATTGGGTCAGTGGTGTGTCACGAACTGGCCAACCAGCGTCGCGCCACCGACTCGCTGCCGGCATATATTTCGATGAACATGTCGGGCAATCAGGCGGGTCTGATCAACAATGGTTTTATGTCCGCCGAGTATGGGCCATTGAATCTGAGCATTGAGAAAGGGCCTCCTGATCTAGCACCGCGCAAAGAAATGGCGGAAACTCTGCAACGTCGCTGGACGCGACTGCAATCACTGGATCGCCCACTGCGACAGAGTCAGCCAGGTCTGGATCGAAGTTTTACTGACTATCACGAATATTATCTCGGAGCGTGGAACATCATGAATGATCCGCGCGTGCCCGATATTTTTTCTCTTAGCGAGCAAGACAAACAGCGCTATGGTCAATCGTCGATCGGCGCATCACTGGCGCTGGCCCGCAATTTACTGAAAGCCGATGCCGGCACGCGGTTCATTCTCGCCAGCCACGGTGGCTGGGATCATCATAGCGACATCTACAAACCGGGCTCGCGCAATCACCCGGTACTGATGGGCGAACTGGACAAGGCATTTACATCCTTGGTTCTCGATTTAGCTGCGTTACCTGGCAGCGGTGATCCGTCTAAATCGCTGTTGGATGAGACTCTTGTTGTATGCATGAGTGAATTTGGGCGCACACCCGGTGAGATCAGCGCCACGCGTGCAGGCCGCGAGCACTATATTCATGCGCATTGCGGTATGTTCGTTGGAGGCGGCATCGTTCGGGGCGGTGTCTTGGGAAAGACGGATGCTCTCGGAGGCACGATCACAGATTTTGGCTGGTCTCAGAATCGTCCTATTTACATGGAAGATGTGGCTTGCACCATTTACTCTGCCTTGGGAATCAACTGGACCAAGAAGATCGAAACCACTCCCTCAGGACGAGCCTTCCACTTTGTAGAAACCGCCTCCGGTACAAGCTATGTCGATTTCCAGCCCATCGGTGAGCTATTCGCCTAGTGCTTCGTCAAACTTTAATCACGCCGACGATCGTTGCGATGACAATGACTGACAAGGCGATCAAAACCGGCCGGTGAGGTGTGCCGGCTAGAATTAAATCTCCACTGGTCGTATCTGGGCTGCCTGTGAGCCCGAGTTCACTCAAGAGCAGCGAGTCGTTGGCTTTCCCCTCGCGATAGAGAATCGCTCGCGGCAGAACGTCAGACGAGTCTCCCGCCAAGTCAAGCTTCTTCGTCAGGCGAACTAACATTGGCAGGTCTGATGATGCCGGATTTTACGCCGTCTGTTGTCCCGTGTACTTTACGCGGCCGTGGTAGATGGCGGTCAGCGATTTTACCAGCGAGTTTTTGACCAAATCAAGTTGTTGAAGCGTCAATCCGCAATCGTCGAACTGACCATCCAGCAACTTTTTCATGGCCAGTTGATCGACCAAATTTTGCAAACGCGAAGAAGTCGGTTCGACCAGCGAGCGACTGGCGCTTTCCACGGAGTCGGCCAACATCAGTACAGCGGCCTCGCGCGTCTGCGGTTTTGGCCCGGGATAACGGAAGGACGTTTCCGAGACTTCTTCTTTGTTGGGATCGGTTTGGCTGCGCTTGGTGGCTTCCCGATAAAAATGCTCGACCAGCGTCGTACCATGATGCTGTTCGATGAAATCGGTAATCGGCTTTGGCAAATGATGCTGCCGGGCCAAGTCAGCTCCATCTTTCACATGGGCAATAATCACCAGCGTGCTCATGGCGGGCTGCAATGTATCGTGGCAGTTACCCGCTTGGCCTTGATTCTCGACAAAATAATTGGGTTTGAACATTTTGCCGATATCATGAAAGTAAGCCCCCACGCGGGTTAACAAACCGTGAGCTCCGATTGAGTCAGCTGCTGCTTCCGCAATCGCGGCGACGTTGATCGAATGGTTGTAAGTGCCGGGTGCCCGCTGTGCCAATTGTCGCAACAAGGGATGACTTGCATCGCCCAGTTCCAACAAACTAAGATCCGTTTGCACACCGAAAATTCGCTCAACGAACGGCAACAATCCTGTCATGAGCGCACCGGCCAACAAGGTCACACCGCCCAGACGAATCGACTCAATAGAAAGTGCGGGTAACAGTCGCAGCCACGTCGCGGACGTTATCGGCGAACCGTCTGACAAAGGCTCTGAGACAACGTGCAGTCGACCGATGACCATGTCCGCGCCAAAATGTGTCGCCGCAACCACGATACCTGCGCCCAAGCCGACATAGATCAACTTGGTCCGAGTTCGGATTCGGCCAAGCAATAGTGCCGAAGCACACGCACCGCTACAGAGTGTCACGAACTGGGCCATGTCATATCCGCTCGACAGAGTAAAGCAAAGTGCCAGGCAACAGGTAAGTAACAAGGCGACTTGTTTTCCAAAGGCGATCGTGGCCGTCATAGCGCACAGGACGATCGGCACGACTTCGGCCCGCCATGGGTCGGGTGTGGTTAATCGACAAAGTGAAAACACCACAACAACCAATCCCAGCAATCGCGTGAGCTTGGCAGAGTCCGTGATAATCGTTCGATCGAATTGGTAAAAGATGTAGAATCCGCACAACAGATACATGGCCATTAGCATACCTAGAAACGCCAAGCCATGCGTGACCGTTTCGCCCATACTCAATTGCTTGATCCATGCATCGTGCTCAGCCCTCAGCAAGGGAATGTCGCTTTCGGATGACATGGGTTGTCCCGGTCGCGCAAGCGTGCTGACCATCGGCGAGTAAGAAATAATCGCATCTTCAACCGACGCCTCCGCTTTTTTGCGAGATTCTTCGCTTAGATCTTGGCGGTAAACCAACGTGCGGCCATTGGCGATTTCTTCGAGCCGCGGAATGAGAAAATTAGTAACCATGCGTGCTAAGATCGCCGAGTCTGGATTTGTGAAGGCCGCTTGGAAAGCGTCTTGTGTTTTCTGAGGCAAGTCGGCGGATATCTCCGCAAAGCGGGCTCGCGGTACGGCTACCACAGCGTTGTTCTTGGGTTGGCCAGTTGGAAAAACCAAAATGGATCGTTGATTGCCTTGATCGGTGTCATGTCCGAGCGATTTGAGAATGCCGGTTTCAGCCAGGGGATTGAGGACCGTACGCAGCGCTTCGTCAAACTTCTCCGATTGGCCAGTTGCACTCAGCAAGCTCCGCAACGCACGCAGCGCGTCCTCGGGTGCAAGTACTTGTTCGCTTCCGCCCTTGGGCAAAAACTTGGCAAGCGTTTCCTTTTGCTCAACGGACAATTCTACGTAGGGTTTGTCCCCCAACAGCAGCAGGGCTTGCTGCTTTGCTGCGCTTTGAAGTTGTGACAAGGGGGAAAGTGGAGAATGAGGCAGGAGGTGATTTTCGTAATAGCACAGCGACTCGCGACGCTGCTGATCGCGAAGAACTGCGGTCTTGGTAACGTCAATCATATCAAAGGGAACACGGGCCACGATCGCACGCTGTGGAATGTCCCCTTCGCGAAACGAAAATGCAGGCTCCCAACCTCGTTGAATGAGCAGAATAGCGACTGCAGCAAGAAACGCTGAAGCGATCCGCAACAGCACCGCTCCGGTCAGCATGTCGCGAAACCAAGTGCTAAGCTCGCTGGGCTCCATCTGAAGTGAAGCCACTCGCTCACTGCGCGTGCGTTTAGTATGAATGGGTGCCATGCGGCTCATGCGACGAGTTTTACTCGTCTTCCTCGAGTCCTTCCGGTTGGCTCTCGGCAACACGCCGCGAGTCGTACCGACTGACTATTTCTCGAACCAAGCGATGTCGGACTATGTCTCGCTCGTTCAGTGTTACAAAGCTTACACCCCGAATCCCTTTTAAGCGATGCCAAGCGTCTCGCAAGCCACTGGTTACGCCGCCGGGAAGGTCCACTTGGGTGATGTCACCGGAGACGACTATTTTTGAGCCTTCTCCCATCCTCGTCAAAAACATTTTCATCTGGGCCGACGTCGTGTTTTGGGCTTCATCCAGGATAATAAAAGCGTCGTTCAGCGTTCTACCCCGCATATATGCCAGCGGGATGACTTCAATTACGTCATGCTCCATCAAGTATTTTACCTGATCATAATCCAGCATTTCATTCAGGCCATCAAGTAGCGGACGCAGGTACGGATTAAGTTTAGCTTGCAAATCTCCGGGAAGAAAACCGAGACTTTCGCCAGCTTCCACCGCGGGACGAACCAAGACGATTTTGCGGATTGCACGGCTTTTAAGGGCTTCAACGGCCAAAGCGACTGCCAAATAGGTTTTTCCGCAACCGGCCGGGCCGCGGCACAGCGTCAGGTCACTCTGCCGAATTTGGGAAACGTAAACTGCTTGACCCTCGGTGCGAGGTTTGATCTTGCGATGCTGGTGGGCCAGATTCACCTCGGAGTCCGACGACATCGCCACCCCTGCCGTTGTCGAGATTCCCAAGGCACCTTGGACGTCCTCTAAGCACAATTTGCCCTGCCGCGCGCGGTTTTGCAAAGATTCAATCGCACTCGTAGCCAGACGAACCGGTTCTTCCTCGCCGATGATTTTTAGTTTCCCGTCACGGTGTGTGATAGCTACGCCGTAGTGATTGCGAATCATGCGAAGAAATTGATCTTGAGGGCCGAACAAACTGAGCACCATATTCGGATCGCTTAGATTCAGATTCGCTTCGGACACCTTGAACTCCTAGTGAGAGGTTTGTGAGCGCTTGGGGCGGCGGCTTGCACCGCCACGGCTCTTGCATCGACCTAGGGCTGGCCAGGCCCATGGATCAAATCGGCCACCACGAACAAGTAGGCCACCGTGCCAGCCGGCAGCAAAGAATCGGTCACATCCCACAATCCACCCAAGCCTGGCAACAATCTACCACTATCCTTCGCATGCACTTCGCGCTTAAAAATCGACTGCAACAAGTCACCAAGCAAACCAGCCACGGTCAGCAACACTCCCAAGCCAACTATTCCCAGCCAGTGACAGTTCACTTGGCCGCCAGGAAATCTTAGCGGAGCAAAGTAGCAAAAGTAAAGCCAACTGACCAAAGTCGCCACTACCATGCCGCCGATCAAGCCCTCGACCGTCTTCCCTGGACTGACGGCTGGACAGAGTTTTCTGCGACCCAATGAACGGCCCGCAAAGTAGGCTCCAGCGTCACTGAACTTGGTGATCACGATAATGCCAACCATCAAGCAAAGTCCCCAACCGGAATCACCTACCAATCGTATAGCAATCCAAAACGCAAAACAGAGCCCGAAGTAGACAGACACCCATCCCGACAGAATAGCTCGCTCAAAACAGCGATTGCCGGTCTGGTAATTACGCAACTGCCAAGCGAAGCAGCCCACAAGTGCGAAGACAGCTGCCGCCATCGGCCATCCCAGTTTGCCTAATAAGCAGTCACTTGGATACGGCGAACCACTAAGCGGCCAATAAACGGGAATAAGCGCAGCCAAGATAATGCCGCCGCAACCGAGCAAGGCAGGCCGATCGATCGGTCCATAAGGGCTGGGTCGCAACAAGGCCGTACATTCCATTGCGCTGCCAAACATCAGGTAGACACCCAGCGGTGCCATCCAATAACCGCTCCCGTTCAACGGCAACCAAGCGTCCAGCCCCACGAAGCACAGAGATAGGCCCACAATGATGAACGCGGATAACAAACGGTACCGAAGCAAGCGAAGACTCCCTGGGGCGGGCAGTGGAACTTTGTGATGCCACAGAGTATACCAAGCCACTTGCCTCGACTGTAGCTGACCTCCGTTTCGGGAGAATTTAGGCCCCCTAATCGTCAATCGACTCCGCCGAAAACTTGATAAGCCAATGCTTGGCTACGCAGCCAAGCATAAAAGCTCGTCAGACAACGCGATCGTTTTGGCGGTTTGATGGGCAGGTGGTAGTGCCGTTATAAATCGATTTCGCAACATTTCCAAGTCAATTTTGGTTCGACGATCGGAATGGGACGGACGACGATCTGGGTTGTCCCAAGGGCAATTGCTGCGGTCGACAACTTGCTCCACATCGGTGTCCCAACACTCCAATTCAACAGATCGAATCGTTTGACAATCAGCTTCAGTATCGGCAACGTCAACGAACTGGCAACCTTGCCCGCAGAGACCAGCAATTCATAAAAACGATCCCAAGCATCATTCACACCCGCAGCACGAAACCAGCTACTTGCAGTACGGCGACCACGCGCAAGCAGCGCACCAGCCATAAAAATCGGCAGCCGAAAGCAGATGCGTGAATGCAACAATCTTTGCATGGCAACTACCACGATCGATATGTTTCAGATCTTTGCCTAAAGTGCAGTAAAGATAAACCCGGATTATTCATACTAAAATTTTTCGATTTGTAGAACCCACGCGTGATTCCCTGCGTTTAATTGATATGTGAGGTCAATAACGCATTCAGTGG
>JAYVHC010000206.1:0-10348 GCA_043771575.1 Planctomycetia bacterium | reverse complement strand
GCTCGAGCTCTGGCGTCTTGGCTGCGAGCAACATCTGCCGCGCAACCTCTATTTTCTTATCATCCAGCTTTATTTGTCGCGTTCGTTCAATTGCCAGCTCACGTCGCGTCAAATTCGAACTTCTAAGCTCAGCCAAATCCACTGGACTCAAGGATTCCGCCACAGAAACCTGCCTTCGATAATCCGTCAAGCTTTGAACAGCTTTTGAGTTACTGTCGCCGCGATAGACGATTCGCCAGATGCGACCGCTTTGGCGATCTCGGCCGGGATGCTCAAGCGGTACTTCGTAATGGCCAATGATTTTGTTGTAAAAGTCGGCAACATACATCGCTCCGTCTGGTCCCAACTGAATATCTACAGGTCGGAACCAAGGATCATCACTGGTCATAAAATCCGGCAACTCACGCGCCTTTACCGTTGCGCCCTGACGCTCGATGGCGTTGCAATTAATTCGACTAGTCATCACGTTCCCGCTATAAAATCGCTTTTGAAACGCTGGCGGAAAATATTCCGCTTGATAGAAAATTAGTCCGCAGATCGCTGTGCTGCCGTGCAAGTGATCCATCATCGAGGGGGCGAAACCAAGGCCATCGTGCGGTCGGCCAAAACTGGGATAGCAACCGCCTCGCAGCAATGCCGTGATCGGTTTGCTATGACAATCCGCAGAATAGAGATTGCCCCAGTCGTCGCTGGCCAGACCGAAGGGATTGACCTGACCGGTCGACCATTGCTCGATGCGCGAGCCATCGTCGCGAAAACGTAGCGTGTTTCCTGAAATCAACTTTACGCTAGATCCATCTGCGGCGGTCACGTTCGATTGATTGTTGAAGCCATGGCATGCATAGATCCAACCATCAGGACCGCGATGCAAACCGTTAATCATGCCGTGGGTATCGCGAGTTGTATCGAAAGGACCAAGTATTTTGATGCGTTCATCGGCCTTGTCGTCACCGTCATTGTCGCGAAGAAAGACAATGTCGGGAATGTTGAAACAGATCACGCCATCGGCAGTCGGCAGCAGACCCATGGGAATGTTTAACTTATCAGCAAACGTGGTCACTTTATCCGCGCGGCCGTCGCCATCTGTATCTTCGAGAATCTTGATCGAATCGCGAGGTTCGGTCCCTGGCTTGGCGGGATAGGGATACTCGATCGTATTCGTTATCCATAGTCTTCCACGCGTGTCCCAAGCCATGTTCAGTGGTTTGGCAATTTGGGGCTCCGCAGCGAACAACTGGGCTTCGAACCCATCGGGTAAATGAAATCCAGTTTTTTCGTCTTCGGGTGTGCGCGCTTCCGTATCGCGAACTCCTTGCCCGTAAACCTCCGCAGCCGTTTTCGGCTCTGCTGCTCGATCCTCATCTGCGGACAACGAATGGATTGAATACAAACTGCATAACACAGTCAAAGCAAGTAGACGATTCATAACGAACTTCGCAGGAGGGGGAGCGATGGAATGGATTTCTCTCAGGAATGATATTAGTAAGAACTTCCTGACAGCGAAAGTGGCAAAGAGTTCCCACATGAAGTGTCGCGACTCTTCGCCGTCGCAACTTGCCAGCGCTTCGTTCATTTCTGTGAAGCATGCTTAAGGTGGCACAAGGTCACTCTCGGCAAGAGTGACCCACGGTGTGATTGAAAATCAACCAATGCTGCGAGTGGGCGGACGCCCCGCACTCCTCAAGCTTCCATCATTTCTGCATCAAATCGATGCTGGCGGAGACCATGGTCGTGATGCCGGTTTCTAGCGACTCTTTTGGCTCTGGATAGAAGAAGGGTGAATGCAGCGAAGGTGGGATTTGCCCGAGCTGCTTGTAGCGTTCCAATCGCTGCGGCGAAACAACGCCCAGTCGGTACATGACGATCGGCACACCAGCCAGACCATATTGGCTGAAGTCTTCGCCACCCATGACGGGTTCCATCGGCAAAACATTTTCTGTCCCAATGGCGGAAAGAAAACTCTGGCGCACGCGCTCCGTCAACTGCGCATCGTTTTCAAGTGCGGGCACACTCTCGGAGACGCTGATGACGGGTTCCGGTGCGTCATAAGCCTTGGCGATCGCCAGCGTTCGTCGCTTGATCGATGCTAAAACTTTTTCACGGACATCGGGCTTGTAACTGCGGACGGTGATTTGCAATTTGCAACTGTCGCCGATAATGTTGTGTTTGGACCCTCCGTGAATCGCCCCCACAGTTACTACCGCTGGCTCGATTGGATTCATCTCGCGCGACACAATCGTTTGCAGTGATAGCACTAGCTCAGCGGCTTGAACGATGGGATCGACCGTAGTGTTGGGTGCAGCTCCATGGCCACCACGGCCTTTAACTTCGATATCCACCGAGTCCACATTGGCCAGCGAGTAACCAGCGCTCACGGCGACTTTACCTGTCGGCGTTGCGCTTTCGCAGTGTAGCGCGAGCGCAAAATCGGGCCGAGGAAACTTGGTAAAAAGCCCAGCGTCGAGCATGGCTTTGGCACCCGAACCGCGTTCTTCAGCGGGTTGACCGATAATGACCAGGGTGCCATGCCACAAATCCTTGTGCTCCGCCAAAAACTTCGCAGTGCCGAGCAAACTGGTCATGTGAATGTCGTGTCCACAGGCGTGCATCACGCCGGTGGTGGACCCTCCAGCCGCAACGACCGTTTGCTTCGAAGCGTACGCTAATCCTGTCTGTTCACTGACCGGCAACGCATCGAGATCGGTGCGCAGCATTAACGTAGGGCCTTTGCCATTGCGTAGCACGCCCACGATTCCATAGCCGCCAATTTTTTCTGTCACTTCGTAACCAGCAGCCTTCCAAGCTGACGCTATATACGCGGCTGTTCTGGCTTCTTCAAACGAGACTTCCGGATTCAAATGCAAGTGGGTATACACTTCCAAGAATTCAGGCAATTTGGCCTCTAGCCACTCATCGAGTCCCTTGGGTCCGGCGGCTGAGCAGAGAGCGGATTGCGGACTTTGGCCAACCAACGCGAACCAAAACACAGCTAGGGCAGTATACTTTGCGTACGGTCGGCAACTGGGTAGTGAGGTTTTTAAAGGCATAACAACTCCGAATTCGACTGAGTATATGGATGGGGATATGGTGTAGCGGGCAGTGGTCCTTACTATAAACCATCTTCTCAATCCGTGGGGGACGTGTAATACTCTGTCTATCTTCAATATTGCCGATGACTTCGCGACCTTGCTGATCTGTTGGTTCTTTTCCTGAGGTGGTCTACATCCGTGCCGCATGCGTTTCAGACTAAAGATATATCTGGGCAGTTGATTCTTTTGGGCACAGGCACATCAGTGGGTGTTCCGACGATCGGATGTGCTTGCGATGTTTGCACGAGCACTAACCCGAAGAACAAGCGAACACGATGTTCCGCGATTCTTGGATTGCCTGGTGGCAACCTCTTGATCGATACTTCCCCAGATCTGCGCACGCAATTACTGAGAGAAGGCATTGGAATCGCGCATGCGGTCGTGTATACGCACGAGCATGCCGACCATATTTTTGGATTAGACGACTTGCGGCTGTTTCCTTTTCGATTGAACGGACCGGTGCCATTGTATTGCGAAGAACTCGTAGAAAACCGTATCCTTCGCAGTTTTGATTACGCATTCAAGACAGGTCCGCTGACTCATCCCGGAGCGATTCCACAGTTGGAATTGCGTCGGATTGGACTGGAACCATTTGATGTGCTTGGTGCGCGGGTGCGACCACTGCGATTGCAGCATGGACCGAATTATCAAGTCCTCGGTTTCCGCATCGGCAACATCGCCTACTGCACCGACACCAACGCCGTTCCAGAAGCAAGTTACACGGTTCTGGCTGGCTGCGAAGTGCTGATTCTGGATACCTTACGCGTGGAACCGCATCCCACGCATCTACATCTTGCAGCGGCGCTAGAGATCATTGAACGGGTCCAGCCCCAGCGCGCATACTTGACACATGTAGCACACAATTTGGATTACGATCGCTGCAACGCGATACTGCCCAGCGGTGTCGAACTGGCCTATGATGGTCTAAATTTGCCCCTACGACTCACACATTGAGCGGATAGGGAATCCTCAGAGCGTGCCACCCTGTCTTTTATGAGTCGCCATTCAATTTGTTGGGTGGAAAGCCGCTGTGTGGCGTGTCGGATAGATCATCCAGTACCCAGCGCACGGCCTTCGTAAGCTCTGCGATATTAAATGGTTTTTGGAGAAACATCGACTTTGCAAATTCAGCCACTTCGCCAGCAAGGCTTTCATCGCCGTAACCTGATAGGAAAAGTACCTTCAAGTCAGGCATTTGCTTTCGGAGCTCATTGAGCATCCTGCGAGCGCCCATGACTGGCATAATCACATCGGTAACAACGACGTCAATTCGCCCCGCTTCGCGCTGAGCGATCTGAATCGCCTGGGCACCATTCTCCGCTTCGAAGACCGTGTAGCCACATGAAGTTAGTATATGTCGAGTTACTGAACGAACTGAAACTTCATCTTCGACCAGCAGAATGGTCTCCTTGCCTCGCGGAAGCTGCATTCTCGCCAGCGATTGGTCTGTCGGCGCAGCGTCGGGTGCGGCTGGAAAATAGATCCTAAAAGTGGTTCCGGAACCAACTTCTGAATCAAAAGTTATTTCCCCGCCACATCGCTTGACGATGCCGTAGACCGCAGCCAAGCCCAAGCCAGTGCCCTTCCCGGGTTCCTTAGTAGTGAAAAAGGGTTCAAAGATGCGATGCTGGTAACTTGCCGGAATTCCCTGTCCATTATCGCGAACTAGCAGGCAACGATAGATTCCCTCGGCGAGTTCGGGAAATGGTGTGGCTGCGGTGGACGAGACAATTACATTGGATGTTTCAATGCGCAATTTCCCTTGATCGGACATCGCATCGCGAGCATTAATGGCCAAGTTAACAAGTATTCTCTCGATCTGTCCAGCGTCCATGCGAACACATCCCAGATCAGGACTTACACAAACGGTCAACTCAATGTTCTCTCCGATTAATCGCCGCAATAACTGCTCGGTATTGAGAACGGCTTCATTCAGATCGATTGCACGTGGCTCGACAAGTTGCTTGCGGCAGAAGGTGAGCAATTGACTGGTTAAATCTGCAGAGCGTTTGCCGGCTTGATGAATCTCAGTCAGAAAGTGACTCCAGGGATGGTCCGGGCCAGCCGAATCTGCGAGCATCTCGGAATAGTTGAGGATCACCGTAAGCATATTATTAAAATCATGAACGATGCCGCCCGCCAACTGACCCACTGCTTCCATTTTTTGTGCATGCCGCATGTGCTGCTCGACTTGCCGTGTATGAGTTACATCACGGAATACGAGCACCGTTCCAGTCAAGTCGCCCTGCTCATCCAAGATGGGCGATGCGCAATCCTCAATGGGAACTTCACGCCCGTCGCGACTAATTAGAACGGTGTGGTTTGCGAGGCCAACGACGACTCCATCGGCAAGCACTCTAGCCACTGGGTTTAACACAGGCAGGCGAGTTTCTTCATTGCAAATATTGAAAATATTGATCAGCGGAACTCCGTGAGCATCAACCCTCGACCAGCCTGTCAATTTTTCCGCCACTTTATTTAGAAAGGTCACATTACCATTCTTGTCCGTGGCAATCACACCGTCCCCAATACTTGCGAGCGTGGTGGCATAACGCCGTTCACTCTCTCGCAATTTGCGTTCGGCGTTATGTTTGTACAACGCCATTTCGATAATTGTCCGCAATTCCCTCTCGTCAAACGGCTTAAGTATGTAACCGAACGGTTCTGTCCGAAGGGCGCGATCGACGGTGGCTTCATCTGCATGCGCTGTCAGATATACCACGGGCAATCCGAGTTCGTTACGGATGATTTCCGCTGCTTGGATGCCATCCATTTCGCCGCGAAGGCGAATGTCCATCAGAGTTAGGGCAGGACGGTGCTTACGAGCAATCTCTACAGCTCTTTCACCCTCCGCAGTCACATCGATTACTTCATAGCCGAGGCTGGATAGACGTTTGCGCAAATCAAGCGCTACGATGGCTTCATCTTCGACAACAAGAATTTTGGCCAATGTCATGCTAACTCTCCTGGTTAGTCAAGCGAATGGGAAATGATACGCAAAATTCTGTGTTGTGGCCTTGCGCTATCGTTAATGTGCCCGATAACTGCTGGATAAGGTCTTGTACAAGTTGGAGCCCAAGAGATTTCAGTTGCGTCAAGTCGAGCCCAGCGGGTAGGCCGATTCCGTCATCCGCGACTCGCAGAGTGTATTGCCCTGCGGATTCTGTGTGGAATGTAACTTGTACCTTTCCAGCTCTACCAGCAGGGAACGCGTATTTGAGTGCGTTGCTGACTAGTTCGTTGATAACGAGACCAAAAGGAATCGCTCGCTCGAGATCAAGTGACGTTTGCGACACATCAAGCTGCAGCTGAATCTGCGACATATCGTTCCCGTACGATCGAAATAAATTACCGCAGAGTGCATCCACATATTGGGACAGGTTGATCGTTCCCAAATTGCTGGACTGATAGAGTGTTTCATGCACCAAGGCTATGGATCGGATACGGTTTCGGCTTTCCCGTAAGGCGTTTAGAACAGAGGGATCTGTTAAACTGCCGACCTGCAAGTTTAACAGGCTAGTCACAATCTGCAGGTTGTTCCTCACGCGATGATGAATCTCTTTTAGCATCGCTTCTTTTTCTCTCAGTGATGCGCGCACCTGTTCTTCGATACGCCTAGCCTCGGTGATGTCCTGAATGAACCCATCAACGCAGTGTACGCTTCCATCTTCGTTATACACACCTGAAGCTCGCTCAATGACCCAACGTATCTGATCAGCTTTATCGACAATGCGGTAGGTATTGGTGCATGGAATCCGCGCCTCTAACGACGCCTGACACTTACTCCACAGCCATTCACGATCGTCCGGGTGGACCAAGTCAGCGTACGTTACTCTTTTATTCTGCTCGAGCTCGTCACGGTGATATCCAGTGACTGCCTCGCATCCTGAGCTAACATACGACATCGTCCAGTTGACATCGTTTTGGCAGCGATAAGCCATTCCTGGCAAATTACTGATCAGAGTTTCGAGCTGAAGTTGAGTGGCGTGGATTTTTTCCTCTAGTCGAATTCGATCAGTAACGTCGAACGCCAAAACTAACTCAGCCCGACGATCATCGAACTCGGTGACATGCGAAGTAATTTCAACTTGAATAATGTCGCCTGCTTTGTTTCGATGCCGCCAAACTCCTGCTTTGTCCAACCCTGAAGTTACTCTGGCGATGTTCTCCTTCAAGGCGGGCACGTCTTCAGCCGGCCGAATTTCTTGAATAGTCATGGCTAGGAATTCATCGCGGCTATACCCATAGTGTTCAATCGCCGCATGGTTGACAGCCAGGAATCTTAGCGTCTCTAAGTCATAAACCCACATGGGATGGGGATTGTTCTCGAATAGTTGCCGATAGCGAAGTTCGCTGTCCTGAAGAGCGAACTCGATCTCCTTATTGGGGGTTATGTCACGCTGGATACCTAAGAATCCTACCTTTTTTCCTTTTTCATGAGAGATGGGCGCAATCAACAGCCCATTCCAGAATGTAGTACCATCTTGCCGATAGTTGATGATTGCCCCATCGAAGTGACGGCCGTCGTTCAAGTTTTCCCTCATCTGGCGGATCGTTGCGGGATCCGACTTTGCGCCTTGTAAGACATCGCAATTTCGCCCCAACAACTCATTGGGACCGTAACCCGTTAATCGCGTGAAACCCTCGTTGACATAGGTTATCTGGCGATTCGAGTCCGTCAGTATCACGCCCAGCGATGCAGCTCGAAGTCCGTCTTCCAAAACCCTTTGAATGTTGACTGCTTTCAGTTGGGCGAAATGCAAAGCGGCGGTCAGCCATCCCAGCGTCGCGATGGTGAACATATAGATCCACAGCAACAGTACCTGCTGTGTCGCTTCCTGACGATAAAACGGGCCTGACTGGATCGAAGTTCCAAAGACGGCACCCACTGAAATCACTATGATGGCCAGCGACGTTCCCGTAGCACTAAAGCGAAGTGTCGCCCAAGCGATCAAGGGCAACGGCACGAAAGCTAACGCCCAGGCAGGCTCGCCGACGTTATCATTCAGAACGAATACGCTGCCTGTTACGAGAATGGTCAGAATCAGCCAGCTGGCAAACTCCAGTGAACGCTTTTGTATCGCCTTGAATTCCGCGCGGCTGGCAACCAGCAGCAACGGCGCAGCGGCAATCACGCCCATCGAGTCGCCAGCCCACCAGCACAGCCAAGCTTTAACAAACTCTTTGGAAAGGCTTTCCGATGCTGCCAGAACTGCGATCCCACTGCTGGCTGAAACCAGCATGCCAACATGAGCTGCGAGCGCCAGTAATGCGATATCAAAGTGCTGCTCGAAACAACCACTGAATTTCAGTTGTCGCAGAAGAAACACGGTGAGCAGTGGTGCCAGGGTATTCCCAACAGCAATTCCAAGGCACGTCAGCCAAGCACTGCCTATGGTTAGATTTACGGCCAGCGAAGCGATACTAACAGCCGGCCAATATCGATATCCGCAACGAAAAAGACTCGCTACCGCAATCCCCGTGGGCAGCCAAATCAGAGTAACGCTGGTACCCACAGCAGGCATCTGCAGGCCAGCGAAACCCGTTGCAAAATATGCCAAAATAATCGCCAGCAATTTGATGAGATATTTTTGCATCGGCATATAATACAATGGGTTTGCTTTAATTTATAGCGGCTACTTTCCGAGCGGCTTATCGTGCAGCGGCTTATGCATGTTGGATTATGCAGCGTGACGGCGAGGGAATTTGCCTTCGTCTTCGATGATCTCGCCATTGTCGCGAACATTTTCAAACCGAACCGCGACTTGCTTACTGACGCCTGACTCTTGCATCGTAACACCGTACAGAGTATTGGCCGCCGTCATGGTCTTCTTGGAATGTGTGACGACGATAAACTTCGTCCAATCAAGGAACTCGGTCAACACGTTCACGAAACGCCCAATATTGGCTTCATCGAACGGAGCGTCCACTTCGTCGAGCACACAGAACGGGCTGGGACGATACTGGAAAATGGCGAGTAACAGAGCGACCGCAGTAAGCGCTTTCTCACCTCCGCTAAGCAGTGAATTCGAAAGCGCGGTCTTACCGGGTGGTGTGGCAATGATGTCGATACCGCATTCGAGCACATCGTCAAGGTCTTCGAGCACAATGTCGGCGTTACCGCCGCCGAACGACTTGCGATACAGCTTTTGAAAATTTTGCCGAATAATCTCCAGGGTCTCCAGGAATAACTTGCGGCTGTCCGCATTAATTTTGTGAATAATGCGGTTCAAAGATTCTTTGGCAGCCCGCACGTCTTCATATTGGTTGTTCAAATAGTCATATCGACTTTGGAGTTCATCCAGTTCCTGGAGCGCAGCCAGATTCACTTCACCCGCCGCTGCGATATCTGCACGCAGTTTGGCGGACTCGGATTGCAACGCGGCGCGCTCTTCGGCATCAGCGATTAGATTTGACTGGTTGAGTTGTTCGAGCCCGATTTGGTAATCCTCGAATAAACGCGTCATCAGCGTGGCAATCGATTCTCGCGCTCGTTGAAGGTCACTATCGGCCGCTTGAACGCGCTGAGTCAATTTGTCGATCGCTCGGTTTACTTGCTCCAGTCGCTTGTGCGCGGCGGTGCGGTCGGCACGCAGTGAACCAGCGCGTGCAGCAAGTTCATCCAACGTGGCTTCTTCGGATTCACTGCGATTAAAATCTTCAGCTAATTGGCTGGTCAAGTGCAGTATCTGTAACTCAGTTGTGTGCATGCGGGTCGACAGTCGCTCGACCTCTTCGCAAGCCTCTGAAACTGCGACGATCCGCTCTGCTTGGTTGCGTGAGCTCTGATCGAGTGCCGCCTGCAAAGCCTCGAGCCGTTGCTCGCTGCGAGCTGACGCAATGCGACTTGAAGTTAGTTCCTCGGATGCTAATGTCAGCATTGAATCGTAATCGCGACGTATTGCCTCATGCTCATTTAATTCCAGTTCGGCTGCGTCGATCTGTTGATGCATATCGTCGACGGTCTGCCGCAGCAAATTAATCGATGGTTCGACTGCATTGCGCCGCGCTCGTAAGCCGGCTAGCAGTTGATTTAATCGGAGTAAATCGGCTTCGAGTGAATCAAGTTTTCCAACTGCGTTTTGCGCTGCCGCTTGTTGATGTGCCAACTCCTGCGTGAGCGACTTTGAACGCAGTTCCAATTCGTCGAGCGCAGGGACCAACTTAACGATCCGGCCCTGCAAGCGTTCGATTTCGCCCTGCGAATGTTGATACTGTAACTTCAGTTGATCGATCTCTTGTTTGGCCGTTTGGATTTC
>JAYVHC010000205.1:0-3371 GCA_043771575.1 Planctomycetia bacterium | reverse complement strand
CACTGAAATGACGAGTAGTGCTGGGAAATACCATCGGTGTGTCGAGTGTACTGTCACGGAAGTTCTCAGTGTTGTGGAGGTTGCGGCGAGAGGATAGATTCCCTGATGATATCTACAACTAGAGTGCGCTGAAAGCACATGCTGCTAAAAGCGAGGTCGGGAAAGCGACGATGGGCTGATAAATAGCGTAGAACGGTTGTCCCCAACCGTTGAATAAATAGCGTAGAACGGTTGTCCCCAACCGTTGAATAAATAGCGTAGAACGGTTGTCCCCAACCGTTCTGCCGAAGGGCAACGAACCGAAGTCAACGCATATTTTTCCAACCGGTGAAAACGTTTAAGTGAACTAGGGAGCTTTCCGGAACGATTGAGGACACGACATCCTAATCCAAACCGGTCGGTCGCGGTGGCTTTAATCGACACTCCGATTCGCTGGGTTTCGCAGCGTGAGGATCGAAATCTCGGGCGGGCAGAACCAGCGAAAGGGATGGACGCCGGAAAGTCCTCGCGAGACGTGCATCAGGGTAGGTTTGAGATAAAAAACTCCCGACGCAAACTGGCTGCCGTAGTGGCTCGGCGCAACTAACGGCCCGATCAATGGAATGCGAATCTGACCGCCATGAGTGTGACCGGCAAGCATCAAATCCAGCTGTTGGCGACGAGCCCAACCGATTTGATCCGGACTGTGGCTGACCCCGACCCGCAGTTCATTCGATGCCATCCCATTCCGTAAGCAACTCGCCGACTCGGAAAGGTGACGTTCAAACCAAGGCTGCTCGTTGCCTGTCAGCCAAAGGTCTGCTCCGCTAGAGAGCCGGATACGCTGATCGGTTTGGCCAAGATCATGCAAGCCGAGTTCTCGTAATTGCGACACTAGCGGCACGATATCTCTTAGTCGCCGATCGTGATTTCCTAACACATAACTGCACCCGAGCGGCGCTTGCAAGCGTTCAAACAGAGGCTGAAGCCACGGTAGGCAACGCTCGTAGTCGATAATATCGCCTGCAATGACGACCAAGTCCGGCTGGTCTTCGAGCAATCGGTCGATGGCAAAGTGGTAGTAGTCTTGGCTCACTTTGCCGGTGAGATGAATGTCCGAAAGGTGTCCAATCTTCAAACCATCGACGCCTTGGATAGCACGCGGCAACTGAAGCTCCTTGTGCGTCACTTCGAGCTGCGTGATCTGATTAAAAGGCAACTGTGCGCAGCGGACAAATCTCTTGTCGAGTAACAAAGAACTTTGGAACGACTCCGCCACATCGTAGTGCTGCGAACTCTGCTTCAGTAAATGAACAGGCGGTATCAAATGACGTCGCGAGAGCAACCACAACGGTCCAGCCACTGCTGCAGTGGCCAGTGACAACCCACCCCAAGCCGTGAACAACCCACTGCCGGTGGGCCACCAGCGATCAGCTGTCGACAACCAATCGCCCATCGACTGCGCTGCGGTCACGAAAACAAGAATCGGAATTATTAGGGCCGCCAGGATAAATATTTTTTCAATCCGCTTGATCACGCGTCGATCGATTCCAGTTGCGTTGATGCGATTGAACAGCAGCAACCACATTCCGAAATGCCCGCCGAGAATCGCGAACATCATCAAGAAAGGTTGTGGGTCGAGCATGAGAGGAGTTTTTGCGTGCGTGCTGGTATGAGATTGGGTTTGCGGACTGCGGTTGGAGGATGAGTAGACGTTGGAGTAGCGGAGGCCGGGCTTAGAGGGCTTTGACGTAAACCCCGACCGCGCTAGTTACTCTACGTTATGAGCCGTAAATAGGACGCTTGCTCGCATGAACGAGACTATACAAACCGGCGCGATAGTGACGATCAAAGCGAAAAAACGGAGTGGGGTAAGCATCCTGCTGGCCAACCAAGCAGGAAAGCAGGATGCTGGCCAGAAGTTTCACCACTGGAACGCTACCGCAAGCTGGAAGCTTACGCCACTAGACAGGCTCGGCATCGTAAGCATCGATGACCGTTTCGAGCACGCTCAATAACTGAGCTAGACGAAACGGTTTGTAAAGGAGTGCTTTGGGATGCAGGCCAGCTTGCCGCGCTTTGACAATCGAATGGCCAGGGTCGTAGCCAAAGCCGGTCATCAGCACCATCGGAACGACTTCCACAATTTTCTGCAGCCGCAACAGCAATTGATAGCCACTGTAATCCGAAAGGTTGATCGCGGATATCACCACATCGTAGGCGGCATTCACGCGACTGGCGCGAAACATCGATACCGCTTCATCGCCATAATGCGCTGTTTCGACAATGCAGCCATAGCGTTCGAGCAATGCATGTGCGTCGTTCAGTACGGAATCGTCCGCATCAACCACCAAAATTCGCTTGCCTCGGACTTTGTTGTGAAGCTGTTGCGTACAACCGGCAGGTACCGCTTCGACGGGCGCCATGCGCTGGCCAATTTGTTGAATAACGCGGCGAATATCGCGAGCGTTTTGCAAAATACGCTGCAGGCGATCAACCACATCCGGATCGTGACCGATGTATTTTTCGATGATACTTACGGCGTCGTTCAAAATGTGATCGACGGGTAACGCCACAGCGCTATGGATCGCTTCACAACTTTGCTGTGCCGCATTGTTCTTCTGTGCCACCAGCAACTCGAGCGTGTTCAGCGATACCGCCACGTCGCGTGCGAAGATCTCAAGAAACTGCATATCTGAAGTTGAGAAAGCGCGGACCTTGTTGCTCTCAACGTTGATCGTGCCGATCACTGCGTCGTGCAAAATCAAAGGCACCGTCAGTGAACTGGCGGCGCCTTTGAAAGCTTCTAGATAAAGCGGGTCTTGGCTGGCGTCCTCACAAAGATAGCTGCGGCCGGTTGACGCGACATAGCCCGTCACTCCGTTTCCTTGAGGGCTGGCGTAAAGCTGACGGTCAGCGGCTTCTTGATCGATCCCCACACTCAGCAGCGGAATCAAGTTGTTGTTCTGCTCGAGTAGACGCACTTCGACGATCTCAACGTTCAGCAAGTCAGCCGTATAGTGGCGGATGTTGTCTTTCAACAGATCGATCCGCGACTGCGTATCCATCGCGAAAATCTCATCGGGCTTCAAATCGGTCAGTCGCTGTCCAGCTTGGTGGATCGCAGCCAATTTATGTTGTTGGTAAATTTCCGCGGTGATGTCGCTGACAGTCGCCACCAATGCGGCTTGGTCGGTAGCGGCATCGGTCAGCGGTGCAACGTGAACTTGGTAGTACTTGTTATCTTCGGACTGCAGGGTGCTACTACTCGGCGCGCCGGTCGCTAACGCAGTGTGGAACGGACAGAAGTCTGGACCCATGATCTGAGTATTGCCAAGCGTCGCGTAGAAATTCTGACCAATAATTTCACTCAGCGGCGACCAATTTCGCAA
>JAYVHC010000204.1:0-6066 GCA_043771575.1 Planctomycetia bacterium | reverse complement strand
TGACGTTCGGCTTCCGATTGCAAGTAAGCTTGCTGTGCGTCGTGTTGAGTCTTGATGGCGGCCATCAATTGTGAATCGCTCGCCCGGAGCTGCTCAGATTGGCGACGAAGGCGACGCGTCAAGCGAATCCAGCCTTTCGCTTGCCGTTGGTCAATTGACTGACGAAATCCGTAGACCCATCCCAGCGCGGCCACCGCCAGAGCATTCCAGAGGATGTCGATGCTGGCCATTCGCCAATTTCCCTGCGCACATGCCGACACAGCAAAGGTCGCAATGCTGGCTGCGATGAGCCAACTCGCACGTCGCTGGGGAACAAGCACCAGGCAAATAGCGATTACTGGGAGTGGCAGATAAACAAAATGCCACTGTGGATACCAGCCTAAAGCGTAGGGTACGTGGCTGGTAACAATGGCCAGGAGCGTCAAGGCGAGTATACCGAGATTCGATTTGCGAGGCATGTTTGGATCTAGATTGCAAAAGGCATGCGGAACGAGAAGGCAAGTGCTTTGTTCAACTTTAACGTTGGGATTTTGAGTAGAGCAATTGCCTCAATTGCTCCTGCAAGCGGTTGGGAAACCGCCGGCTTGATCTTCAGTCGCTCGAAGATCGGCGGAGCGTCTTTGGGCGTTACGCTACGGAATGGCATCTCCTCGAGAAGACTTCGCGACCACGTTCGAGGCGAATATGCTGAATCGCTACCATCCGCAATGGCTTAGCTTATCCGAAACAGGCAGCGACCGGTTAGTCGTGGCAAAACTGACACTGGTCCAGCCCCCTAGTGGAACGTCAATAACCCGAAAATTAAAGAATTAAAGTTTGACGCTTCACTAGACGCTTTTACCGACTGTAGCGATTTTACGGTGCTGTTAGTTTTATCAACTCTTGAAAAGCATGTCTTTAATGACAATTAGAAAAAGTCAAAATTTGACGTATGCGTAATCTGTCCTATGTTTCATTTGCCAGCCGAAGTCTTCGCCTTCACTAGCGACACAGGTCGCAAAGTTGAGGAACGTAGCTTGGCAAAGTTGTCGTGAATCATCCAATTCAAGAGGCTGTGGCGAGCCATTGGAAAATGGGGTTCACGGTTGTTCCTCGTTGTTTCCCCAGCCCCGCTGGGCGACTTAATTTTGGAGAGATGCCATGAAGAATTTCGCGCAGAAGATCAATCGTTTCTTGAAGTCTGAAGACGGCCCAACCGCCGTTGAGTACGCGGTGATGCTTGCGTTGATCGTTGTTGTTTGCTTGGGTGCCATCCAAACCGTTGGTACCAACGCCAAAACGACTTTCACCAACGTTTCAGCTCAGCTTTAATTTGCTGAAGCCAAATCTGCTTACGGCATGACGCCATGCGACCCACGGTCTGCGTGGCGCTTAAGCCAAATCGATGCATAGGGCTGTTGGCGGTAGCAGTCGCACTAGCCGCAGCCTGCTGCATAGCGTTTCAGCGGCCGTTGCCATCCGGTTTACGACCGTTGAAATGCTTGTTTTTATACCTCACTTAGTTTCGACGAAACGCTCAAGGGAAAATCATGGTTCCATGCCTCATGCCAGCCGAATCCATCGCCGGACTTTGGGAATTGGTATGCTTTGCCGGCACGGTGATTTCGGCATTACTTGTTTGGGTCTGCAGTCTGCGTTAGACCGCGTTGCCACGAAGACTTTTATTCTGAACGGATATTCTGAACGGACTCGAGACCACACAGCCTCCACTGGTCACACGGAAACACGCTCATGACGATCGACTTTTTTCTTTCACATCTGCTGGATAACTGGGCCATGTGGGTCGTGTCCATCGTGCTTGTCGTGGCCGCCGTGATCGACGGCATGTACCTTAAAGTTCCCAATAACATTACCTATCCATTAGTGCTTGCGGGCTGGTTGTACAGTGCTGCTGTCGGTGGCTGGACGGGCTTGGGTTGGAGCCTAGTAGCGACAGTCTTTGGATTCTCGCTCCTGTTTTTCCTACACTTGATCGGCGGTATGGGAGCTGGTGACGTGAAGTTGCTCGCAGGTATCGCCGCCTTTGTGCACATCGAACACACTTGGTGGATCTTTGTCGCTACGACGATTGTAGGCGGCATCATGGCACTTGGACAAATCGCGCTGAGCGGCGATTGGATCAAGCACTTCACTCAAGCTCAATCGATCCTTCAAGAGATCGCAACCGTCAAAGACGCCGACAAGCTGTACGATATTGCGCAAGAACGAAAACCTCGCATGCGTCTGTTACCATACGGTATCCCCATGACGATCGCTGCAATTGGTTACTTTGCTTGCGTCGGCCTGATTTAGTTGGTACCGAACAAAATTGAGAGTGCAGGCCGGCTGAAAAGTTGGTCTGCTTTCGTTTTAATCAAGCCCGATTGTCGCGCCTGCGGTAAGGCTCAGCAGTTGCCAAGTGGAGCGGCAGACGGAAACTTACCACGTAGCAGCGTCGCTCCGCGACAATGCATGGCCGAATCGCGGAGCGACGTCGGCTACATGTTACGAAATGTCGTCGCTATTTATTTGAGCGAAAGGCGCCAGGAATCTATCCAATCCCAAGACGTTCGATAATGACAGCCGCACCCGGAGTCAGCTTGCGAAGCTTGTCGGCGACGATGGTCTTGTCGGCTTTGCTGCCTTTCTCGGCTCGTTTGGTGAGTTTAACGACGGCTTTCTTGCGATGACGACGACGGCGAAGTTCGCGAGTGCGTTCGGTTCCCATATTATTCTTGGCCCCTAGGTTCCATTGCAGATTGGTTTTTGTGCAAATATTTAAGTTAAAGAGGTGTTAGCGTAGTGCCCCGACAGGCTTTGGTCAATGTCGTTGTGCTGCCGCCACTACAAATCATAATCTCTTGGCCCATCGATGCTTTTCAATGCCCTGGATAACTGGGGTCGCGTCTGGCAAGATATGCCCTGCTAAATTTGCTTTGAAAAATGCCTAAAATTTGTTGGTGTAAGGAGTAATTGATGACAGGTGCATTAGCCGTGGTACTGGCGGCAGGGCGAGGAACTCGAATGAAGAGTGAGTTGCCGAAAGTTCTCTTCCCGGTGCTCGGCCGACCGATGATCCATTGGGTCTTAGATGCATTACAGGCCGCCGGTTGCCAGCGCAGCATTGTTGTCGTGGGCTATCGTGCGGACGACGTAAAGCAAGAGTTGTCTGGACGAACCGGTGTCAGCTTCGCTGTACAGACGGAACAACTCGGCACAGGCCACGCTGTTCAAATGTGCCGCGACCAATTGGAAAGTCATTCGGGTACGGTCATGGTGGTGGCTGGCGATTCGCCCTTGATTCAGTCGACTTCGGTTCAAAGACTGCTCGCGGAGTTTTCAGCAGGCGCGTGGTCGTGTTTGCTCGGTACGCTTGAAAAAGACAATCCGGCTGGATTGGGGCGCATTGTGCGGGACGCAGCTGGGAAGTTTGAGCGAATTGTTGAGCAAAAAGATGCGACTGCTGCACAACTTCAAATCCGCGAAGTTAACATGAGCACTTACTTGTTCGAGAACCAAGCCCTGCTATGGGCCTTGGGGCAGCTGAGCAACTCCAACGCGCAGGCTGAGTTCTACTTGACCGATTGCCCTGAAATCCTTCGCAAACAGGGATATCGAGTCGACGCTAAGTCGCTACTGCAAGCCTGCGAATCGCTGAGTATCAACACGATCGACGAGTTGGCTCAGGTAGAGGCAAAAATGCAAGAACTGGGTTACGGCAAGTCGATTGGCTCGTGAGTTAATGTTGAGTTCGAATCACGTTATGCTGGACGAAATATCTCCCATGTATGAATTGAAAATCTTCAGCGGAAGAGCCAACCCCAAACTAGCGAGCGACATTTGCCAGTCCCTGCATCTTGAGTTAGGTTCAATCACGCTCGGAAAGCATCCGGACGGGGAGAATTTCTGCAAAATCGATGACGACGTCCGCGGTCGCGATGTCTTTTTGATCCAGCCGACTTGCCCGCCCGTCAACGACAACTTGATGGAACTGTTGATCATGATCGACAGTTGTAAACGAGCCAGTGCGTCGCGCATCACGGCGGTGGTGCCCTATTATGGCTATGCGAGACAGGATCGCAAAGACGAAGGACGTGTCCCGATTACTGCCAAGTTGGTGGCGAACATGATCACCCGAGCAGGCGCGGATCGAGTACTGACGATGGATTTGCACGCCCCTCAAATACAAGGCTTTTTTGACGTACCCGTGGACCATCTCTACGCTGCACCGGTCCTGAATGCGCACTTTATTGACAAAGGTTACGACCCAGATGATATCGTCGTGGTTAGTCCAGATGAAGGCAGTATTAAGCGCGCGATCGGCCATTCCAAACGCTTGGGCGGTCGCTTGGCGATCGTTGACAAACGCCGCGACAATTCACTGGTGACCGTTCAAAAGAACATCATTGGTGGACCCGTTGAAGGCAAAATCTGCTTTATGTTTGACGACATGATCAGTACCGCTGGCTCGATTTTGGGCGCTGCGGACCTAGTTCGAAGAGCCGGTGCAAAGGAAGTTCACTTGGGCGCAACGCACGGCGTGCTGTGTGGCAACGCCATCGAAAACATTCGCAAAGCCGATATCGACAGCATCTGTATTACCAATACCATTCCCTTGACCCCCGAAAAACAACTCGATCGAATTGAAGTACTTTCCGTCGCCTCGTTGCTAGCGGAGGCCATTCGACGCATTCACCATCATCAATCGCTGAGCGAAATGTTCCGCCCGCCCGACAGTCCGTCGCAAAAGTAGTAGTCCATCGCAAAAGTAGTTTCGACCTGCAGTAGCAACGCAAGCTGGAAGCTTACGCCACGGTAAAAGCTATTCCTCAGTGGGAGCTTCGGACCGAAATACGGCTACCACATCTTCGACTGGGATGACGAAAAGTTGATTATCGGGTTCGAAGTCTACGGGAATGGCATTTTTCGGGTGAAATAAGATTTTGTCGTATTGCCGCAGGGGCATATCTTCGTCATGGGCGACTTGGCGACTAATGGTCACGATCCGACCGGTAATAGTCGGTATTTCTGCAGCGTCAGGCAAAGCGATGCCCCCTTTGGTTTCTCTCTTCGGCTCATCCTTGCGAACGAGAACTCGAGCGCCGATAGGCTCGATGTACTGCATGGAATTGCTTTTCTTGGCCATTACCAGCGACTTCAATCTTGAAAAGTGAGCGTGCAATACGAGCGCATAGGGAGGATGCCTCGATCTCGCAAAGTACTTGACCGGTCGGTTTACTACAAGCCGATGCAGCAAAATGGTGGGAAATACGGTCTGAATGCATCGGAAACCGACCGTGAAAGCTTGAGAAATTACCGTTTGCTGAGCTATCGCCGAATTTCTCTTGGCTGGAGTGGACAGTTGCTCTTGAAAGAACTCGCCATTTTGAGATACTTGCCCGTTTAGAAAATCCAGACGTGAGCCCAGCCGAGTGTTTTGTTGGCCAGCGTCCCATCACGAGATCATTCGCTAAGCCACTTTCCAGGTTGGCGATCGGAACAGTCCATGAGTGAAACTATCGAAGTCAAGAAGCGTGAACTAGTCGGTTCACTCCAGTTAAAAAAGCTCCGTAGACAGGGCCTTGTCCCTGCAGTTTTGTATGGTCACGGCGAAGAAAACGTCAATCTGAGCGTTCGCAGAGACGCTCTGGGGCTAGTTATCCGCCACGGAAGCAAGATACTCTCGCTGACCGGCGACATCACCGAAACGGCGCTGCTCCGAGAAGTCCAGTGGGACACATTCGGAGTCGAAATTCTGCACATCGACCTCAATCGCGTATCCCAGAGCGAGACGGTCGAAGTGACTTTGTCCGTCGAATTGCAGGGCGAAGCTCCTGGCATAAGCGAAGGAGGCCAACTGAACTTTGTGACCCACGAATTAACAATAAATTGCCCCGCGTCAGTAATTCCCGATCACTTGATCGTATCGGTAAACGGCTTGCACATCGGTAACAGTGTCCATGCGAATGAAGTAAAACTGCCGGATGGGGCGTCAATGGTCACGCCGGGCAATGTCGTGGTAGTGCAGATCGCCAAGCCGCATGCGATGGCCGATGAAACTGCCGCATCAGCCGAACCGGAGTTGAT
>JAYVHC010000203.1:0-5297 GCA_043771575.1 Planctomycetia bacterium | reverse complement strand
CCACCGGCCCCAGATTCCCAATGAAATCACAACTACTACCAAGCCAATCTTTAGCAACCCAAAGCCGATTCGGGCAATGTTGGGCAACGCAAAGAGTCGCTGCAATCCCGCCAGCGGATTGACGCGGCTCCAATCCAAATTTAGCTTTTCCGGCAGAAAGAGAAAGCCAACTTGCAGCCAGTTGTTAACCAGCACGACCACGCAGACGCTGAGCATGATCGGTAGTACAGCATAGAGACATTGCAGGAAACTCATGTTGATCAAACCGGACGCAGATCGCGAACTGGTAGTCCAGTAATTCGTAGTGGTCATACTGGAGACCATGATGTCAGCCAGCGTCCGCAAGACCGTTGGCCCCCACCAACCCAGTATCATCACAGCGCACAGCAACACGAGCGCCGAGCCGAGGTCTTGGCTGCGCGCAATCTGCCCCTGCTCGCGCGCCTTCTGGCGGCGATAGGGAGTTGCGTCATGTTTTTTGTCACCTGCACTATCAGCCAACTCGGATTCCTATTTTCGCTTGTCTAAAGTGGAGTAAGCTTCCAGCTTGCCAATCTGCTCTACCCAACTCAGGCTGGAAGCCTGAGCCACTTCAAAGATCCTGTTAACTGCTTCCACCCGCCGCGATGCGTTGGCAACTATCGAGCCACACTGACAATTCGGATTGAAAGACCCAAGCGATGCCACCGACGGATAGAAATAGCAGAGTCAACAAAGCCATCGCGTTGATGTTGAAGCCGATCGCCAACACGTTCAACTGCGGCAGCGTTCGAGCCAGTAGACCTGTGACTAAGTTTGAAAGCAGCAGCGCGACGGCCAGGGGTGCGGCAGCGCGGATGCCAATTAAAAACGTATGACGCATGATCGCATCCAATTCGTCGAGCCAACTGGATTGAAACTGCACAATTCCCACGGGATAATTCTCAAAGCTCTGCATGCAGCAGTCAAGCAACTGTCGATGGCCGCCGAGCACAACAAAGATTGCAGTCGCTAACCAACCGAGCAGGTTGGCGATGACCGGCATTTCCTCGTCGGTGTTCGGATCCGTACTGGTCGCCAGATCAAGGCCCGCAAGATTTCCAATCATTTGACCAGCGATTTGCAAGCTCGTCAGCGCCAGTAGGATGATGCTCCCCAGCATCAAACCCAGAATGATTTCGCCGGTCATGCCCAGGGCGATGTTGATGAGATCTTGCGGAATCGGTGACGCGTTGTTGTAGGCCAGTGGTGCTATCAGTGCGGAAAAGCCAATGGCAATTCCAGCCCGCACCCGCATGGGTACCGCTGAAGATCGAGTAGGTGGTGCCATCATCAGGGGTGGGCTAACACGCGCGAGTACCGATAGGAAAACCCATAACGGCTGGCTCAACAGGGATACCAACACCTCGTTCATCGGCTAACAACTTCCGGAATTTGCGTGTACGTTCGTTTGGTGTATTCGATCATGCGATCAGCGATCCAAGGCAAGCAGAAAACGAGCGCCAGCACCATCCCCACAATCTTTGGGACCGCGTTCAAAGTCTGATCTTGGATCTGCGTTAGTGCTTGCAACAGGCTAACGACTAGTCCGATAACCATGCCGACGATCAGCAGTGGAGCGCCGATGAGCATGGCTGTAAAGACCGCTTGGCGCACCAATTCAACTGCGTGACTAGTTTCCATGTGATTACCTTAAGCGCAGTCGCGCATGTCAAACCTGGGTTCCGAAACTCTCAAGCAGCATACCAATCACCAAGTGCCAACCGTCGATCAAAACGAATAGCAGCAACTTGAACGGCAGTGAGATCATCGCCGGAGGTAGCATCATCATGCCCATTGAGATCGTGACGGCTGCGACTACTAGATCGATGAGCAGGAAGGGAAGGAAAATCTGAAATCCCATCAGGAACGCGGTCTTGAGTTCGCTGAGCATGTAGGCGGGAAGCAGCACTCGTAGGGGCACTTCTTCGAAGCTGGATGGTTCCGTTGCATTGGGACTGTAGTAACTGAAGAACAGCAGTACATCGTCGTCATTTTTTGCCATCTTAATTTGTCGACTCATGAAGCGATGCATCGGTGCGACGCCCGCTTCCCATGCGTCTTCCAGCGACATGGTCGAACCGTCAGCCGTGTAGGGAGCGATGGCGTCGGTGTAAATTTCGTTCCAAACTGGCGTCATGATGAATAAAGTCATGAACAACGAGATGGAAGTAATGACTTGGCTCGGCGGCAGTTGGCCGGTGCCGAGAGCTTGCCGCAGCAATCCGAGGACAACAATGATTCGCACGTAGCAGGTTGTCATCAGTAAAACCGCTGGGGCTAAACTGAGAACTGTTAGCAGGATGAGAATTTGTAAACTGCTTGATAGTCCTTTGCGACTTGTCCACTTCTCAGGTCCACTGAGCAGGAACGACGCTGCGGATTCGTCTTCACCCCCCTGCCCTGCCTGCGAGATGCGCTCGAAAAGGCTTTTCCCAAGATCGGCATCCTGGGACTGTTCGCCGCTCGCAGTTGCACCGCTATTAGTGAGGCTTTGTGAACGCAAGCCCGTTTGCGCGAACGCAGCTGTCTGCGCGTTGAGTACCATGAACGATACTACGGCTAACACAGCCACAATCTTTGCTGGCTTGTAGACAGTCACGCGGCACCTCCACCATGTTGGCTCAGGATACTCCGGAAGGAATTCGTAAGGCTATGTGGTTGATGGCTTTCGCAGGCACCTGCCAACTGATCTACTTCCAGCGGATCGGTAATTTCACTGAGCGTGCGTGTCTCGCCTTGGACCATGCTGACCAAAACTAGCTTTGAGCCGAAGCGAACGAGTATGAGTTGTTGTCGCGGTGCGATGGCGGTTCGACCAAGCACGCTGACCACCTGCTTGGGAATGCCGCCCATGGTGGTATTGAGTGTTTTGCGATAACACCATGCGACCCCCAGAAACAAGCCAATCACGAACAGCAAGCTTGAACCAACCGAGAACAGCATCTTCAGTGTGTTGCCACCCGAGCTTGTACCTTCAGCCAGTGCGGAGGCTGATTTCCTGGAGGTGAGCGGAGTACGTTTCGTTACCGCTTCATGCGTGGGTGTCGCGTCGGCCATGGGTGCCGTGTAATTAGCCTGCGCGACTTGGGCTGGGCTTGCAACCCAAGCGGCGTTGGATGCATGCACGGGCGCTGGCGCGTTTGAACCGGGCAACGCTTGCAAGGGAATGGCGGACGGGCGCTGCCCGCTATTGTGAATAGTCGGAGAGGGGTAGCCTAGTTCATTGTTTTGGGCTGATGCTGCGCATGCGGTCAATGCGATAAGGCAACAGAGGAATCTGCCAATGGGTCTCATGTCGACTTCCTTGTCGAGTAAAAAGGGGTCAGACCCCTTTTTTGTGGATGGGTTCCGTTACGAATCTCGGAAGATCACATCCGAACCGACCAGCTCAGCGATACGAACGCAAAAATTATCATTGAGGACTAGGACTTCACCACGCGCCACGATTCGACCATTCACGTAGAGATCGACGGGATCGCCCGCGAGTTTATCGAGAGTCACGACCGAGCCCTTGCGGAGCTTGAGAACATCTTCGAGGATCATGTGCGTGCGACCAAGCTCGATTTTGAGATCCAGGTCAACATCGCGCAGCAGATCGATCGAGCATTTTTCTGGCGGGCCGCCAATACCAATCAAGTCTTCCAACTCGAATGGCCGCGGTGTGGGGGCGTCGATTTGATTCAACGCGGATTCTGCGTCTTCAAGCAGCTTGGCGGCTTTGGATTCAGTTCGCTCAGAGCGTCGTGAAGTGGGTTCCAGTTCAGCAGTCGGTTCGGTCGCGTCGCTGATCGGCGCCGACGGTTTTGCAGGAGCCGCAGCACCACTTTTACTGGCTTGCAGAAGTTCTTCGATTTCCTCAGGTGTCATGCGCGCTTCCCTGCATCACAAAGTTCATTCGATACTCTGCGATATTTATTGCTGCGTTATTCTTCGGTGACTTGATAGTCTTGAAACCCGACGCCTAGCAGGATCGGTTCTTCCAAGATTTCGTTACTTGTCACAAAAATGCGTCGCTGGATCAAGCCCAATTCGTTTTCCGTCAGCTCACTTAAGGTAGCATTGCGAACTTCCAAGATCATGCGATGGCGAAGGCGGAGCATCCGCTCATTGTAGAGCTTCTCCATATGCTCCTTGTCTTTGGTCTTCACCGTTCCAAACAGGCGAAACTCGACGCGATAAGTTCGGTCGGCACCAGGCGGCACGAACGATACTCCGTACTCCCCCAGTCGAAATTCGACGATTTTGTCCTCGTCTTCTTCGACAACCGCTTCCCCCTGTTCGCTCATGTGGGCTTCGAGCTTCCGGATCAACCGAGTTTCAGCCAATACAGCCACTTCATCGCCGCTGGGAACCATGAAGAAAAAAATGAAGGTCTCGGCGATCACCACAAAGCTGATGAAGCCTGAGACAATAATCTTCGGTAGCATCGATGGTTTGCTAGCATGTTCAGCCGCTGGGGCCGCTTTTTCGCTCATTTTGATCGCTCAGTTCACGTCGTTCGAGTTGCAAGCTGGTGCAAATAAATCCCAGTCTTCTGGGCCGCCAAGTTCTTTTAGCATGGAAGGCTTCCAAGCTGAAATGTAGGTTGCAATCAGACCCTAGACACTCGCTCGCCTGAGCGATGTCTCGCATTTTGCCCCTAAGTCATCCGCTACATTCGTTACAACCCACCCCCCAGGATCCGTCCTTACCGCGAAGCGGTTTTCAGAAAATAGCCGGTGGTAAGCGAAGCGCCACCACCGGAAAATCGGCGTGGAGCATTTTGATCCCAAAGGGATCACAGATGAGTCTCGTCACCCGGCAGCAGCGATTCTGCGATCCCTCCAGGATCGACGCGCGTCGTACCGCTGAAACCGGTGGTGGCGCTTTGCTTACCACCGGCTAATGTCTGGGTATCCCTGCGGGATGCTTCGAACGATCGAACGATCGAAAAAAGCAACGCGATAAAAGCGAAAAAACGGTCAGGAGCGCTCCTGACTGGTTTCGAGATTCGGGGAACTGCGACGCCGAAGCTGACGCAGCCAAAGCGCAGTGACGCCATCCACAATCTGTTGAATACGAACTGTGTTGCCTAAAAAAACATGATAAGTTCAGCCAGACCTGTACGACTCGACCAAGCCAGCGGCCAATTTCACCCAACTCTTCATTCCAACGTTGGCTGGGAGCCTTCCCCATAGGCATCAAGCCACGCTTGTACGCAATGGCTGAAGGCGGCGCGCCACTCATAATTGAGAAATCCGTTAAGCCGTCAATAACTCGCGGGCAGCTTGGCGGAC
>JAYVHC010000202.1:0-1716 GCA_043771575.1 Planctomycetia bacterium | reverse complement strand
ATTTCGTTTCCGCAAGCTCGCCAATTCTGCATGGGATGAGATCGGTGCAAGCGTCGACGTGGTTGCTGCGGACCTCGACGGCAACAGTTCTTGGGACGTTTTGGCAATCGGCGAGGGCGGAACCACCGGCGTTTTAACGCACACTCCTGCCATGGGCCAATGGCGCAGCGGGCGCAGCATCAAGTCTCCTGCAACTGGAAAAAACCTACGGCTTGCCGATTTGAATAATGACTCGGCGCTCGACATGCTTAGCGTTAGCGAAAGTGGTTTGCAAGTTCGTTGGGGCAAGGGCGGAGCCGACTGGGACAGTGCGGAACAATCTATTGCACCTGGGAAAGCCACTTCTCTGTCAATAATCGATGCCGATCGCGATGGCAATCTGGAATTGCTCAGCATCATTGAGGGAAAAGCTGTACTTCTAGCTGCCAGCAAGCCCGCGAACGGCCACTACGTGGAGATCCGCGTACGCGGCATCGCCGATAATAATGGCGGCGGGCGTATCAATCACTATACCATTGGTTCTACTTTAGAACTGTGGAGCAATGGACGGATGCAAGATCGTGAAGTTCGCGAACCAGTAACGCATTTTGGCATCGGACAGCAACAACCCAAAAATCTGCGCATCATGTTCAACAACGGTTTGACCCAAAACGTCACCGAAGTCGAACCCAGTACGTTAATCGAAGAAGTTCAAGAACTAAAGGGTTCCTGCCCATTCGTTTACGGCTGGGACGGCGAACAATTTCAACTGATCACGGATTTACTTTGGAACGCTCCGTTGGGATTGCAAGTCGCGCGCGGCCAAGTGCTGCCAGATCGTCGCTGGGAGTATCTACTGCTGCCCGGCGAATTGATGCAGCCTAAGGACGGACACTACGAGCTGCGGATTACGGAAGAGTTGTGGGAAGTGGCCTATTTTGATCATATCGCTTTGACGGCCGTCGATCACCCAGCCAACGTAGAGGTTTTCAGCAACGAGAAAGTCGGCCCAGCGTCGATCGCCGAACCCAGAATTTTTTCTGCTCAGCAAAAGATATTCGCACATTCGGCCACTGACTCGCAGGGCAGAGATTGCCTCGCGAAATTGACCAAAGTCGACCGCGATTTTGTACAAGCCTTCGACCAACTGATCTGCCAGGGACTCGCCGAACCACACTTCATCGAGCTTGATTTTGGGACGCTCGATCCAAGCCAACCGTGGCGATTGTTCCTTAACGGGTGGATGCATCCGGCGGACACCTCGCTCAACATCGGCATGTCGCAAAACCCCGATCGCCTCGGACCTGAACCACCCTCGCTGTGGGTCTTGGATCAAGCGGGCAAGTGGATTTGCGCTCAACCCTTCATGGGTTTTCCAGGTGGTAAACCGAAATCGATTGTCATCGACTTGGCCGGTGTATTTCAAAGCGATGACCATCGCATCCGCATCGGCAGCAGCCAACAACTTTATTGGGACCAAGCATTCGTCTCACACGACTCGAATGCAGCCAACTTTCAAGAGTCAGAATTGGTGCTTGAGTCTGCAGAACTGCATTATCGCGGCTTCGGAAGACTGCTACCGCGCGCCGCCGATCAACCGCACAACTATGACTATCAAAACGTGAACCGCTCCGCCAAGTGGTCCGAACTGCAGGGTCCGTTCACTCGGTTTGGCAACGTCCGCGAACTGCTTCAAGCCGACGATGATCGCATGGTTGTCATGGTTTCCGGCGATGA
>JAYVHC010000201.1:0-2969 GCA_043771575.1 Planctomycetia bacterium | reverse complement strand
GCATTCAATTTCGCTCAGGCATTATGTTGCTCAGGCATTCAAGCCACCGAACCGGCGTTTACGAATTGAAAATTCACGCATCGCCTCTTCCAAATGTCGCCGCTCGAATTCTGGCCAGGCGATTTCAGTCACCCACAACTCGGAGTAACTGATCTGCCACAGTAAAAAGTTACTGATGCGCATCTCACCACTGGTCCGGATGAGCAGATCTGGATCGGGCAAGCCTGCCGTATAGAGTGTGGCGTCGATCGATTCCTCGGTTATGTCGCACGGTTTCAAATCGCCAGTGACGACTCGCTCAGCCAATAGTCGAAAACTATCTACCAACTCAGCGCGCGCGCCGTAATTGATCGCCAAGCACAATGTCATGCCAGTATTTTGGGAACATGCCTCAATCGTACGATCCATTTCAGATTGCACTTCGGACGGCAAACGCTCGCGGCGGCCAATGATCTTTAAGCGTAAATTGTTTTTGACCAGCGTTTCGCGCTCGGCGATCAAGTACTCGCGCAGCAGCGCCATGAGAAACTCTAGCTCCTGGGCTGGACGTTTCCAGTTTTCGCTGCTGAGGCAATACAGCGTGAGCACTTCAACGCCCAGATCTCTACAGGCTTCCATGATGCGCCGCACCGATTCGACGCCGCGGAGGTGACCTTCGATTCGCGGCAGGCCTTGTTGCTGAGCCCACCGTCCATTGCCATCCATAATGATGGCAATGTGTTTTGGCGTACGCTCCGGTGAAACGCCTTGTTCTAGCGTCGGCTCAACCGATGGTGAAGGCAAGCTCACGTTTGGCCCTGTTCCTGAAAGTGTTATGCAACCATCGACATTAGCCGGGCGCGGTCTGCAAAAATCGTTTGCACTCGGTCGGGGCCAACCGAGACGATTTCTACTGGAACGCCAACCAACTGACTGATCCGAGCCAAGTACTCGTGGGCTTTGGCCGGCAGGTCCGCAAGTGTGCGTGCACCAGTCACATCGACATTCCAACCCGAGTGAGTTTCGTAAATCGGTTTCGCGCGACGCAATTTCGCGGCGTCGCAAGGAAAACGCTCGACCCGCTGGCCGTCAATCTCATAGGCTACGCAGACGTTGATGGAATCAAAATGACTGAGCACATCCATCATCATCAGCGCCAGCGCATCAACGCCGCTCAGTCGCGTCGTGTAACGAACTGCCACGGCGTCAAACCAACCACAACGTCGCGGACGACCAGTCGTCGTACCATATTCGCGACCAATCTCACGAATTTTTTCCCCAGTGGCGCAGTGCAGCTCGGTCGGGAACGGCCCACCACCAACTCGGGTCGAATACGCCTTGGCGACTCCGATCACGCGGCGAATCCAACGGCTGGGCACCCCGGAGCCGCTACAGATGCCGACGCCCGATGAATTGCTACTGGTGACGAATGGATAAGTGCCATGGTCGATGTCGAGCAGCGAACCTTGTGCACCTTCCATCAACAAGCGTTTTCCAGCGTCGAGTTCGTCGAGCAATACGTTCGTAGTGTCTCCGATTAGGGGCCCGAGCTGGGAAGCCCAGCGGCGCGCATGCGTATTGATGTCGGCGGCGACCAACTGTGCCGCCAAGTCGTTCGCGCCCATACCAATTAACAGTGCCTTCTTCGCCTCCGAAATCGCTGTGATACGCTCCGCCAAGTCTGGCTGGAGTAAATCGATCATACGAAAAGCAAAATTGCGACCAACTTTATCCCGATAGCAAGGTCCAATACCTCGCAAGGTCGTGCCGATATTCTCCCCCTGCACGACCAATCGATTCATGACTTGGTCTTCGAGTAAATGCCAGGGCATCACCAGATGAGCTCGTTCGCTGATCATTAAGTTGCTGCGTGGATCGATCCCTCGCGATTCGAGACCATCCAGTTCCTTAAGCAAGGTGGTCGGTTCGATCACTACGCCTGGAGTGATGAAATTTCGAACGCCAGGGTGCAAAATACCGCTCGGCACGTGATGCAATTTGTAGACTTGGTCTCCGCAAACAACCGTGTGGCCAGCGTTCGCGCCACCTTGGTAACGCACCACGCAATCGTGGTCCGGCGCCAGCAAGTCCACTAACTTACCTTTGGCCTCATCACCCCATTGCAAACCAATCACACAAGCTGCAGGCACCGAAATTCTCCTTTGGCAGTCCTCCTTAACCCCGCCAACGTCGATTTTCGGCGTTTTGGGCATGAAGGCAAACGCAGCAGTATCAGCCCCGAGCGCAAAAGCGTCAAGTTCCTCTCACTGACAACCACCGAGTTCATCGATACCAAAAAAAATCTACACTGTTTTTTAACCCGGATTATTCATGGCGCGTAGCTACGTTCGCCAGATCGTGGTGAAACGCTTTGAGTTAAAGCCACGTTCTGGCGAACGTAGCTACGACAGTCTGTTTTTTCAAGTTTCGACGTAATTCGCCGCGTGATATTCGTTTACGTAAAATATTGATCAGGACTATGAATAATCCGGGTTTAACTGAGCGGTTGAAAACGCTGAGTTCGTTCGCGCAGTCAAACTTAGGCAAAGTGTTCGAAATTCAAGGGTGCGTTGAGTTTGCCAGCAATGCTCGTCGCAACAGTGATCCTAACTTTTCGTCACCCGCTGCAACTCATTGAAGATAATCGGAAGGATTTGTCACTTGAGTGGTGGCGTGCGGCAACGTTAGCGGTGTAGACTAGCCATTATCACCAACCCGGCGACAGGTACGAATCGTCTGTCCATAAGTGGGGTTTAGGCGACCTGCGCTGAACAATTAACTTGCGTATAATGCTTTAGTTCAGCTCAGAAAGTCGGGAGTTGGAAGTCAGGAATTGGTTCCTTTCGAGAAACCCAAATGGCATTATTAATTCTCCGAGTAACATTTATCTGCGTAGCCGCAGGCATCGCGACGCTCTTTTTTCGTGTGGGGTTTAGCGGACCGTCGTACCTGCCGTATCTGGTTATTGCCGGATTGGTTCTGCTTTCGCT
>JAYVHC010000200.1:0-4446 GCA_043771575.1 Planctomycetia bacterium | reverse complement strand
AATGCAGCTTTCTCAAGCGTAGGTTGACCGCTGTGACGGCGAATGGCTGGGACTTTGCCAAAGTTGGTACGAGAAACGGTCTCAACGGAGTACTTGCCCGCCAATTGACCGAACGATTGCTCACTGAGGTCCTTACGCGCTTGTTGCCAAACGTCTTCAGCAGTGCGTTGGTTACTTAAAACGATTGCCAGCACCTCTGCACGCGGTCCAAAGTTCGACTCAAAACCTTTTTGCAGATCCTCTGCTGACACTTGAACTGAGTCCTGAACCAATTTCTTTAGGGCTACGCTCGGCCAAACTGCATCTTGTATATAGAGATCGATCGAGGCGCCTTCTTCTTCGAGAATGCTCTTCAGCCACGCGTCGGTGTCGGGTGTTCCGTCTGGGCGGAGGAACCCCATGGAGTCTGCGGCGCGGGCCACTTCGGCATCAATGTCAGCTTGGGTAATTTGCTTGTTAGCACTCGTCAATGCTGATGAAAGCAAAACACGATTGATCTCTCCCTTCAGAATCGGTCGACCATGTCGCGAAATGCACTCGGCAGCGAGTAGTTCCATCGGAATCGGTTCACGATTTAAGTAGCCAGCGACACCGGGGTACTTCGCTTCGAGTTCACGATTGCCGAGGACAGTGATCAGTTCACTTTTCTTTTGCAGTGCATCGAAGATCTGATTCGCTGATCCCCCAACGCGTTGATCGCGCAGCTGATCTTCAATGCGTTGCTGAATTGTTGGCAACATTTGTGGATTGGGGGGCGTCGCAGCCAGCTGACGCACGCATTGCAGTATCACATGCATTTCGCCGACCTGAAAGACTTGCGAAATCTGATTGGGTTGCAATTGAAAAGCGATCTTCTCCAATTGGTCATCGCCGCTGTTGCGGCGAATCGGAGGCAAGAGCCCTTCCACGCTCGCGCTAGCGGCATCCTCGCTTTGCTCCTTGGCAATGCGACGAAACGTATCCGGTGCCGCGATCGCAGCAGTGTGCAGTTGCTGTGCTTTTTCTGCTTGACTGACCGCGATCATTCGAACCTGGACCTTGGGCCCAAATTCGGCTTGCATCACCGAGTCGATCTCTTGCGGAGTGACCTTGATTTTGTCGGCGGCGAGCGCTCGCAGAGCTAACATTGGCCAAACAATTTCACTGGAGTATTGCTCCGGTGTTATGTCGCGTTCTTTCTCCATGGCCTCAAGAAACAGTTTTGTATCCAAGCCGAACTTGTTCGACGTGCGGGCGATTTCATTGTTGACGTCCGCCTGGGTAATGTTGATGCCTTGAGCCTTGCAAGCTTGCAGGATCAGATATTTATTCAACAGATTGTCAAGCACTACCGGACCAAAGCGGCGCAGGCTCTCTTGTGCGAGCTTTTCACGAGTGATTGTCTGACCATTTACCAATGCGACCACTTTAGGGAACTTTTCCATCGGTGAAATAGGTGGCGTCACGGCGGTTTTTTGTGGGGCCGCCGCGGCTGGCTTGGCTGGCTTGGCTTGAGCATCGGCGAACTGCTGTGCGGTGAGCAAGCCGACCGCGAACGCAACGCAAAGAGTTCGGGTGTCCATACCAATGCGGAAAAGGTGAAATGCCATTTGCAAGGTTCTCCATAACCAAATTTAGATCGTTCTCAGTCGCCCTGGGTGGCGAATGATCGTGCAACGCGTGCCAATAGGCAATCTTATGCCATTTCGAGGTGCCGTTACAAGACGAATCGCTTTCGCACGGAAACCGGGAAACCGAGGGGTGTAGATTGCAGCTTGCATGGTCTTTTTTGCCGCAATCCGGGCTTCCGAGTGCGCTGGGGAGAGCCGAGCTTTGGGCCAGCGAACATGCATCCGTCGCTGCTGGAGGAACAACGGCGGCTTTTTGAGGCTAAGTCGCGTGGAAGTAGCTGCTTGTCGGGCTGCTCACGACTAACTCGAGCGGTGCCGCATCCTGGGCTTCATCGAGCGCGCTTTCGAGCCGCTGTAGGAAAATACCAGCTTCTTCGTTGTACTGAGCGCACCCTGCAGCGATCGCAAAGCGTTCTGGATAGTGCTTGGGGGCGCTGACCGCTTGGCGTTCTTCCAACAAATGTTGCATTCTGCCGGCCCGTTCCAATGAACCGTCAAGCGAACAACCGGGCATGAATACGCAAAGCGTGTTCTGCCGAAGGCGACAAATCACATCGATGCCGCGCAAGTTGGCTTGCACGATTTCGACTACCTCTGCCCATGAGTGCTCAAAGTCCCGCACCGAATCGGGTGTTAAGCCAATCGCTTCGATCATGAGAGCTGTAGCCGGCATTTCGGCCCGGCAAAGTTGCTTGAGTTGTGTTTCAAGTCGATCGACAAATACGTTCAGATCGAGAATGTCGGAATCGTCAATCTTAATAGGGGTGGTTTCGATGGCTTGCTCCTGTGTGATATTGATAGCGGGGGCTGCAATGTGCACTTTAATCTCATCAACATGCTTGCGGACAATGATTTTCGCGGCCTCGATGGAGGCAGTTTCCATGGGCGCCGCTTTCAATCCATGCTCATTTGGGAACGGTTTCCATTCGCCCGAATCAAGCCAGTGGCCGCGATTGCGGCCTGTTTTCTTAGAACGGTAGAGGCCTTCGTCAGCGCGTTCATAGACCCGTTTGAGCATGTCGCCTTGCTCAATGGTCGTTAATCCAGCACTCGCAGTAATCGATAATCGCAAGTCCTCGTGATTAATCACCTGTTCGCTAATAAAAGCACGAACGTCTGCGGCAAGCTGAGCCAACTCGCTTTTGGAATCGCCGGTCAGAATGATTGCAAACTCTTCACCGCCATATCGAGCCGAGTAATATTTGCCGTTGCACCACTTGGAAATACTGCGTGCAAAACTGGCTAAAACTGCGTCTCCCGTGGTGTGACCGTAAGTGTCGTTGAAACTCTTGAAATGATCGATATCTATCAACATCAGTCCTGTAATGTTTTTTGGATCGATAGTATCGATGCAGTTTTTAAGCGACTCTTCCAAAGCGCGGCGGTTCGCCAAACCGGTGAGAGCATCCGTGCGCGCTTGCCGGGCCGTTGCTTCGATCTGCTCAGATTGTTTGCTGAGGCGGTGCTGTGCAGCCGCCAATTGCCCTTGCATCGACTCGTTGGCCTGAATCAAATCGGTAATCGCCGTCAAAATTTGCTCAGGCTCATTGGGAGATGGCAACAAGCGTTCATTAATATGCACAACCTTCTGAGTGTGCGCAGATACGTCCGCCGCTACACGATGGGTTAACATCTGCAGTTGAGACGTTAGCCCTTTGAGGCTCTCCGTTTCGTCCGGCGATTGCGGCTGTTCATCGGATGCAAAGCGGTTGCGACTACCTTGCTGCTGCAGCAAGGCAGCGACGAGCGCAATGCCTGAAATAACACCCGTTAGGGTGCAGAGGATCTCTACCATCTTTTTTTTTCATGTTGTGGGGCAAATCGTCCAAAGACGTTAAGAGAAATTACTTCAGCATTTGTGCCTGGAAGTCCCGTTGGATTTGAATTCGCCCCGGCAAAAGACCTTTGGCTGCATATTTTAGCGATAATGCGGATCGTGCTTGACTTGACGCGCGTAATATCGATACTTGAAGTTATTGCTTCTTAATTGATCAGTGAGCAAAACCGAGACGCGACTTCATGATGAAATTGGCTCACTCCGAGTGTGCGTGTTCAGGAGGGGACAAAATGATCGATTCCGGATTTCGAGACGTGACTGGCCGGGTAAAGCATCTCCTCGCCGCCAGCCCTATCGCCGACCTGCGACATCTAAAGGTTGTCCAGCAAGGCGACCAAGTGCTACTACAAGGCCGCGTCCGAAGTTTCTATGCTAAGCAAATGGCCCAAGAAACAGTACGGCGAGCAATCAATGGTATGCATTTAGTTAACTCAGTTTCTGTAGATTAGCTATTTGCCCTAATTTAATCATTGGGTTGCATAAACTCTGTCGTATCTCGATCGCATTGCTAGCGTTACGACGGCATTTGTCTCGATTTCAACTCTGAATATGACTACCTAGGATATTTAGGTAGGAAGTATCGATTGGGTAGGCCTCTATCGATTGGAGTGATGGCAGACGACCATTTGCTTTTCTGTCGCGGTTCACCTATCCGCAAAAAACGACGTTCAGTACACTTCCACCAGCGCGTGCAGAGTTCGAAATCAGAGCTTAGTTTAAGCGTGCAACAAGGAGGTTGCTTGTGCTGTCGCGTATGCCGATTCGCAAAAAATTTCTATGTGTGACCGTCTTGCTGGCGGGCACTCTGCTCATTCTGCTCTTGAGCAGCCTACGCGGCGTTTATGCATATCGAGATCTGGCACGCCTTCTCAGCCAGCGCGCCAGCGAGCTACAAGCAATTTCGATGCTCCAAGAAGAAGTTGACAACTTTCGATTCAGCTTTCGGATCAGCGACCCCATTAGCCCCAAGTTCTCGTTGGACCAGCAATTGGGCACCCT
>JAYVHC010000199.1:0-2468 GCA_043771575.1 Planctomycetia bacterium | reverse complement strand
GCACAGCTTGCCGCATCGAGTACCTGAACATCAAAAGCGGTTATTTTCTGCCTCGGCACGAAGCGGCTGTTAAAAATTGGGTCATCCCGGAATTAGACGAAGTTTTAGAACGATTAGATCACGTTTTCTATGAACGCCGTAGAAATTCAGCTGCCGCAGTAGCCTTTGAAAATGGTACTACCGTAACTGCTGAGATCACTCATGGCGCTCCTTATTCGGCGACCGAACAGCGATCCCTAGACTCTATGAAGAACCTGCACGCTTCACACACTTATCTACAATGGTGGGTGGGTTCCTTTGGAATTGTTCAGTATTTTCTAGCTCCAGCAGCACTTGTTTTAGCCATTTTTTGCTCAGTCTCCCTTGCGGGTTGGGTCTCTAAATCGACCGCTGGCCTGTGCGCTTTTCTGGATGCCGCCAGCATTGTTCTGATGCTGACTCGCAACTACTGGTACGCTTGAAATGCCTGTCGACTGGCTTAGCGCGGATTCTTTGGACCCAGCTTTTTGCTAATGACTTTGGGTAACACTCTACGTGGATCGAGCCCCGCCACTACCAGCAGGCGGCTGATGCCAGTCATCAATTTATGCCACTCAGCTAGCAACTCCGGAACTCCAAAGTTGCCAGCTTCGCTGTTGCCTAAACCCCGTTCGCTTATCAAGACTGTAGTACCTAGGTGCATTAACGCCTCCAGTACCAGGTGGTCGTGTCGTTCCTGTTCCGCCAGCCCTGCGTCTTCGTAAATCCACAGATGAGCTGCCAGCGCTTCGTCCAACAGCCGTAACGCCGCGTGTTTAGCCGACGGCGCTGATACAATCAGATTTTGTGAACCACAGACGACGTAAAACTTCGACATCGAAGACCTTTCCATGATCGCTTATCGCTAGTGAATCGTACCGGAGTCCTGCCATAGGGCTCTACCGAACGGGTGCTCCCCCGACAAACTTAATAATCGCTACCCCTTTGACACGTTCGGTCACGCTTCAAGAATTTTTTCTTTTTCTTCACTGAAGCGACCATTCCGCTGGTCCCAGCCTATTGGTCGCGTTGACGGCCTCTAGGTTGCTTTAGAGTCGGATTTTGTTCTTCCACCAGTCCACCAATTTGATTTAAGCCTGTTCAATCAGACCTAGTTGTCTCGGTGAACAAGTTGTTGATCAAATGTCCGCGATCGTTAGCTAAAAGCCTCGCTATTTCACGCCAATGCGTCGCGTGTCAACAAACCCCGAATAACTAACACTTAGCCTACCAATACCAACACAGGCTGCGCATTTTCTCCACGGTCAATAGCCTGTCAATTTGTCCACGTAACTCGATAACTGGCCATCTATTACAACTGTCGGTAGGGTTGTGGAAAACTCTTTCCGCCGACACGCTTCCGACTACTACTATAGATATAACTAAGGTGAAGAAGACAAACTCAGAACAGTCGCTTAAATCAAACTTTGGTTTTGTTGCCAGGGGCGGGTTTTGCAAAGTTCGCTGAAGTAGTACAACAACCACTTAGAAAAATCTGCGCAAGTATCTGTTGGAGTGTCAATCACTATGAAAATCTCGTGCGATCGCGAAAAACTTGCGGGGGCTTTCCAGTTGGCCGGGAGCGTCGCCCAATCGCGCAGTCCCAAAGAGATTCTGCAAAACATCAAGATCGATGCCACCGAAGAACGCGTTACTTTGATGGCCACCGACATGGAAACCGGCATCCGCATTGACGTAGATGGCGTCGATGTGCAAGCACCAGGTAAAGCCCTGTTGCACGTAGGCCGAGTAGGCATGATCTTGCGCGAGAGTAGCGACGATCAACTTTTGTTTCAAGCCGATGAATCAGCTACAATCATCAAAGGCCTGCACTCGGAATTCAAACTGCCAAGCGCCAACCCCAATGAATATCCCAGCGTCATCGCCTTTGAGGAAGAAGTCTATCACGAGATTCCGGCAAGGTTGTTCAAGGAAATGGTAAAGCGAACGAGCTTTGCAACCGACCCAGACAGTTCGCGTTTCGCCCTAGGCGGTGTGCTACTGGAACTGAACGGCGAAGAAGTTCTGGCGGTGGGTACCGACGGACGCCGCTTGGCACGTATGACTGGCAAAGGCAAAAGCGTAGGTGGACATCATACTGCGGGTAACACGACTATCATACCTACCAGATCGCTGAGCCTGATGGAGCGTTCGATCGGCGACAAAGAAGAAGTCGTTCACATAGCGGCGAGGCCAAACGATGTGCTGCTTAGAACCAGTCGCTGCACTATCTACTCACGCTTGGTAGAAGGGCGTTATCCGAACTGGCGTCAGGTAATACCTTCGCGAGCAGAATCGGTGACCATCGATTTGTCGGTAGGGCCATTCTTCAACGTGATTCGTCAAGCGGCGATCGTCGCCGACCAAGAGACGCGAGGTTTGGACTTTGAGTTTGGCGATGGAACATTGTTGTTGACCGCCAAGACGGCGGACTTAGGCCAAAGCCGCGT
>JAYVHC010000198.1:0-8414 GCA_043771575.1 Planctomycetia bacterium | reverse complement strand
CGAACGAATCAAGAACAAGAGCTTGTCTTCGAGCAAACCAGGCACCAACCACGCGAGCGCCTCGTCGCTGATTTGCCGAAGCGCGGCTTGCGGTACCGTTACCGTCACTCCGTCGGTTGCGTTGCCAGGTTCAAAACGATAGGCGAGCGGCAGGTAAGTCGAACCCACTTGGAGCGCATTGGGAAACGCCTCTGCAAAGTCCTTTGCCACGGTGCGCTCGTCGGCAATCAAATCCTCGGGCTTCATCCACAGCGATTTCACGAGCGGCGAATCGCTATTCTTGGTGATCCAAATGCGGAGGCTGGCCAAGTCGGTCACTTCGACAGGTATGCGCTGCGCATAGAATCGTTCGAGTTGATACTTGTCGACGATGAACTGTCGCTCGCGCGTACGCTGTGCGAGTTCATGCATGTCAGCCAAGATCTCTTGGTTGTGTAGGTAAAATTTTTCGCGACAACTCCAGTCGCCGCCAACTAGACCATGTTCGATCAACATCTCGCGGGCGGTCTCAGCGTTGATCGGTGCTAGGTTAACGCGACGACCGACGACGATGGGTAAGCCGTAAAGTGTGCTGCGACGGTAAACCATCGCTGAACCGGCCTTGCTGCTCCAATGCGGATCGTAGAACGAGTGTTTTAACAGGTCCTGTGCGGCGTGCTCGATCCACTCGACGTCAACTTCGGCGATCGTTCGCGCAAAACGCTTCGTAGTTTCAACTATCTCTGCCGCTATGATCCATTTCGGCTTGCGCCGGAACAGCCCAGAACCCGGCCAAAGGGACAGCGACATACCACCCGCCGCTTTGTATTCATGAGTCTCGCTGGAGTGCGCGATGCCGCTGAGCAAACCGGTTAACAGCGAATGATGAATCGCATCGTATCCTTCGGGACGTTTAATCGTTTCAGGCTTAGGTGCTGGCACATGCTGTTGTCGATGCTTGCCCTGCGAACGCGTGTCGGGAAGGGGTTCAGGTTGTTTCTTTAGATCGATGGCGGGCAAAGTGATCCTTCGCTGGCCAACTTTCATACCGGAACCATGTAAAATCTCTTTCAGTTGGCGAACGATGTCGGCCCACTCGCGGAAGTTGTTGTGCGACAAAAATCGTTGATGCAAGGCTTTTTGCAAGCGCGAGCGACCGAGATCATTTCCAAGTCGTTCGTAGAAATCCCACAGTCGCAGGAAGCTTAAGAAATCGCTGTGCGGATCGAGGAATATGGCATGAGCTTCGTCAGCCTGTGGAGCTTGGCCGGCGGGGCGTTGACGCGGGTCTTGCGACTCAAGCGCCGCGGCGATGATGAGCACTTCGGGCAAGCAGTTACGTTCGTTGGCTTCGATCAACATGCGACCAACTCGCGGGTCGCACGGCAAAGCACCCAGCTGCCGACCGACTCGGGTTAACTCGCCGCGCGCATCGATCGCATCCAGTTCTCGTAATGTCTTTTCGGCGTCGCGAATTGCTTCCGGCGAGGGTGGATCGAGCAACGGGAACTCGTCGAGCGGCCCTAGCTTAAGCACTAAACTTTGCAGTAGCACTGCCGCTAGATCGCTGCGACGAATCTCCGGAGTGGTGAATTGGCTGCGTGAATCATAGTCCGCTTGACTGTACAAACGGATGCATACGCCGGGCCCCAAGCGCCCGCAACGCCCGCTACGCTGATTGGCGGAGGCCTGTGAAACCGCTTCGATCGGCAAACGTTGCACTTTGCTGCGCGGCGCGTAGCGGCTGATACGAGCCAAACCGGTATCGACGACGTAATGAATGCCAGGTACGGTTAACGACGATTCGGCGACATTGGTCGCCAAAATGATTCGGTGTTGATTGTGAGGCTGAAAGATCTTATTTTGATCCGCCTGACTTAAGCGCGCATACAGCGGAAGGGTTTCCACACCACGTACGTTGCCGTAACGTTGGTGATGCCCGCCGAGATGTTTAGCAACGATTCGAATGTCGCGTTCGGTTGGCAGGAACACGAGCACATCGCCAGCACCTTCGTGCAGCAATTCATCACAAGCGTCAGCAATAGCCACCAGTTGCATTTGTTCGTCGGGTTCTTCATCGACGGCAGCGGTAAGGATAGGACGATAACGCATTTCGACTGGATAAGTGCGGCCCGAGACTTCGACGATCGGGGCTGGGCCTTGGTCATCGGCAAAGTGTTCGGCAAAGCGTTGCGGATCGATCGTGGCGGAGGTGATGATCAGTTTGAGGTCAGGGCGCTTGCCAGAGAGTTGACGCAGATAGCCGAGCAAGAAGTCGATGTTCAGCGAGCGCTCGTGAGCCTCGTCGATGATGATCGCGTCGTAGTGATCGAAGAAGCGATCGCGTTGCGTCTCAGCGAGTAGTACCCCGTCAGTCATGACTTTAATGAGCGTCTGCGGTTGGGTGGCGTCGGTGAAACGAATTTTAAAACCGACCAACTCGCCCACTTTCGAACCGAGTTCATCAGCCAAGCGGCTGGAAACTGCGCGGGCTGCCAAACGCCTTGGTTGAGTGTGGCCAATCATCGCCCGACGACCAAGGCCCGCTTCGAGGCACAGCTTGGGCAACTGCGTGCTTTTGCCGGAACCTGTCTCACCGCAGACCACAATCACTTGCCGTGAACGGATAAGGTCGATGATCTGTTCACGATGAGCGGTAATCGGCAATTCGGGATCGTAGGCAAATTGCGGGATGCTCGCGATACGTTGATCACAAAGTGCTGCGGACTTCCTGGCCGCCTCTTCCCACGCCGCCACGCGTTCGCTATTGGCATGCTGCTGAGCGAGTTGTTGCCACTGTCGCAACAATCGGTGCCGATCTGCCAGCATGGTGTGCTCAAGCACGGCAGGGAGCTGAACACGCGATTTAATGCTCATTGAGGAAACAGTGAGTTGACTTCGAGCGCCGCATCCGGCAAGCAAATTGGCGAGATTTGTGTCCCAAGGGAGAAAACGGAAATGGATCGATATTTATTCCCGCTCGGCTCTCGGTGGACGATAACAGAACGATTGGTCACATCGACTTGCCAATACTCTTGAATACAAGCTTCCGCATAAAGGCAGAGTTTTTCCGTTCGATCAAAATCGAGGCTGCTAGAGCTGACTTCGATCAACAATTGAACTTCTTCCGGTGTGGGATGACGGTCAGCGTAGCGGCGACGCGTCACCCAAGCGATATCGGGTTCCGGACAGCTATTGGCATTGGCTATGACAATCGGTTTTTCGATACGGATGGTAAATCGTCGTTTCGACTGCTCAAAACTCCACTCATTAAGAAAGTCGATGGGGTCCGAGTGTTGTGGGCCTTGAGGATTCATGTGTACGATCCTGCCGCGAATCAATTCGATCTGTCCACTGAAAGCATCGAAGTCGTTGCGTTCGACGAGCGCTTCGTATTGTTTAACCGTTAGTGGAATTGTGGTTGGCCAGTTCATCGCTTTGTCTATCTATTAATACCTTGAGCAGTAGTACGACTTGTAATTCTGTTAATCTGCGGTGGGTCGCTCTTGCCGAGCGACTCAGACAGGTACCTTCACGACCGGCAATTCGACTTTCGGCTTGGGTGCTTCAGTTGCTTGAGGATCAATCCATTTGCTGGCTTCAAAGTGTTTTGCATAAGCCCCGAAGTCGTTGAAGGCGATCCACTTGGCAAAGCGGACTGCCCAACTGCGCTCTGGGATTTCGGCACCGGGGACGTATTGAGAACGACGCGGAATGACAGCCTCGAGTTCGGCGATCGAAGTTTTTCGTTGAGTCGTATCGCGAGCTCCGTGCTTTTCGGCGAGCTGAATCAAAAGGTCGGGTCGTTCAAGCACTACGCAGCCGCGAGTGTTCTCGGCGACGATGGTGCGAAAGTCGCGAAGGAATTGGCTGTTGTTAAACGTGTCCTTCAGCGGGCGATCATCATAGATGCTCTCCTTGGCCAACTGAATGATCGGGCACGGCTCGATATCGCCCGCCGGGCCAATATGGTGCGTGAAGCCCGTTACCGCTGGGCAAAGCGCGCGGCCTTCACCGTCGTGATAGGCGTCGATGACGATGATCGGTTTCGTGGCCCGTGTGTCGACCACAAATTGGCGCACTTTGCGCAGTTGATCCGTATCGAGCGACAGTTCGGGCATGGCTTCCGGGCCCATGGGCCGGTAGACATGGAACCAAGTGTACATCACTCCCATTTCGATCAAGCGATCGACCCACTTATCGGTCACCAGTTCATCAATGTTGGTTTTACACACGCTGGTGCAAACGCCGGTAAGCACTTTGTTGTTCAAGCAATTGTGAATGCCTTGCATCGTCTGGCTGAGCACATCGGTGCGGCCGCGGCGCTGGTCGCTAACGATTTCGCTCCCTTCGACGCTGATAAGCGGCGTGACATTACCCATTTTCCGCAAGCGTTTGGCAACTTCGTCCGTGATGAAGTGCCCGTTGGTGAAGACTTGGAAGTAGACGTCAGGTTGTCCCTCGAGAAAGTCGAGCAGTTCTTTGTGCAAGAAGGGTTCACCGCCGAGAATCCCAAAGAACGAATTACCCATCGCTTTGGCTTGGTTGACCGTACGATTGAGCGATTCGATATCGATCTTGGTCTGTTTGGCAGCGACATCGACCCAGCAGCCTTGGCAGCGGAGATTGCAACTATTGATGATCGAAATGTAAAGAAACGGAGGGAAAAAATCCCCTTTCTTGAGTCGGGCGCGATGCTTCTGGACGCTACGAAAGCCCTTCCAGCCTGCCAAGTATGCAAGCTTCCAGAGCAGTCGTTTATCGGTTTCACGAATCAGTCGACTCGCCATTCGCAAATACATTTTGGACCCTTATGTGTCAGACTAACGCTTTCGATTGACGTCATTATAGCCCGGGTGGCGACTGTTGGCGAAAGGGGGGACTAGCGCCCTGCCTGAGTTGGGGCAACCAACTTGACGGTGCCCGCTTGGTGCAGCTTGCCAACCCCAGCGAAAATAGGACGGGGCTATCACCTGACTTGCCCCCAACCAAGTTGTGAGTTAAAAAGCGGCTCACAGTGGCGACTTTTGCAGTAAGCATTTGCTCTTTGCTCGGCGGGTGTGGCACTGTCACCTTCGTGTGCCACTGGCTATGCCAGTGCGAACGAAGAAGATGATTCTCGCCAAAAAGTAGTCCATCCCATAAAATAAGCCCTTGCAAAAAGCTGCCGAAGTAGCTCGGGCAGAATCTGCAAAACTTTTTTGATACCCTACGATTGATGAATCTACCCAAGATCCTGTACTGATGGAGTATTGCGAAATCAATGATCACGCAACCACATCGAAAACGAGTCAAGCATCATCACAATCCAGGTGACTTTCACGAACTGACGTTTTCAACGTATCGTAGACTTCCATTTCTTACGAACGACCATTGGCGTACTGAACTCTCGCGCTGTGTTGATCAGGCAAACGAAGTACACCAGTTCGAATTAGCAGCCTTTGTGTACATTGTACATGCCCGAACACGTGCACTTGCTAGTGCTCCCTCTTACCACACAGCCAGACATTGGCGCCTATTTAGCCGCTACCAAACAACCTTTTTCACGCTTTGTGCATAGTCAACTGGAAGAGGCAAAGTCGCCGCTGCTTAACAAGTTGATCGTCCGCGAGCGACCTGGAAAGTTCTGCTTTAGATTCTGGCAGGAAGGTGCGGGATTTGATCGCAATTTATTCACAGTGAAAGCTATCCAAGCGTCGATTGACTACATTCATCGAAACCCTGTCGAACGCAAATTATGCTCACGAGCGATCGATTTTCGTTGGTCCAGTGCACGTTACTACTTAGCCGAACCGGCTCAGCAACAGTTCGAGGGACTTCCGAGAGTTCACGGTCTTCGCGCCGAAGTATTCGATCCCTCAGTCGCACGTTAGTGGCTCTTGGCTGACGTCGTGTGCCATTGGCTATGCCGGCATAGCCAGTGGCACACGAAGTCACACCATTCACTAGTGCCACACTCGCTGAATCGTTTGGCTTTTGACAATCACCGAGCAGGTTGAGTCGTCTGCTCCGAAACCCGCGGCTAACGCGGCTAACTAAAACGAACGCACTTGAAAGTTTTACAGTTACTTGTAACTTCTCTGGGTAAGCATGAACCGGCCCACCGTGGGTCACTCGTGCCGCGAGTGACCTTTTAGCGCCTCAAATGCTTTTCGTGCACACAGTGGCTTCTATCAACAATTGGCTGGCAAGCTGGAGCGTTCGAAGCATATCCCACTCTAGACTAAAACAAAATAGAGAACTTGTCACCACAATGCGCGTGCCGGAATTGATTTTCGGCGCAGGAACGGTCACCATTACGGTGGGCAGGTCCACACAAACGCGACTCTCACCAATAGTTTAGATCACTTTACGGTGAAAAAGATGGGCAATATTCGCTTTTCATTTGAATACCCGTGGTTGTTACTGCTGCTGGCTATTCTGCCATTGATATGGCTGAGCAGTTTTCAGTCGATGGCCGGTTTGGGGCCGGGGCGACGGTTCGCGGCTTTGTTGTTTCGTTCCATCGTGATGTTGGTGATCGTCTTCGCACTGGCGGGTATTCAATGGGTTTGGATCAGCGACAAACTAACCGTTATCTATTTGCTCGATCAGAGCGACAGCATTGCGCGCGCCAAACGCGATGTGATGTTGGAGTACGCGATCAAATCGGTGCGAACTCATCGGCAGTCGGAACGCAGCGATCGATCGGGGCTGATTGTGTTCGGACGCGAAGCGGCGATTGAGTTTCCGCCGTACGACGACAACCTGCCGGATGTCAAAGGTATTGAGAGCTATTTGGGTCGAACGGATGCCACGAACTTGGAGTCGGCGCTCAAGTTGGCGCAGGCTTCGTTTCCGGAAGACTCGGCAAAGCGCGTCGTGATCATTACCGACGGGATCGAAACGGTCGGATCTGCTTCGGCGGTTGCTAAGTCGATGTCGGAGGCAGGCATCGGTATCGATGTAGTTCCGATCAATTTAGCGGCGCGAAGTGAAATTCTAGTCGAGAAAGTCGACTTGCCGACCAACATACGCCAAGGGCAACCGTTTGAAACTCGGATCGTAGTCAATCGGTATCAAGAGGAAGGAACCGACGAACCGATTCCTGGTCGCTTGAGATTGCTCAGAAGTTCCGGACCGCGCGAACAAGTGTTGCTTGACGAGTCGATTTCACTGGACAAAGACGTCAACGTTTTTCCCATTCGCGACACTATCGAATTGCCGGCTGGTTATACCTATCGGGCGGAGTTCGTGCCCGATAAAGCTACCGATGATTCATTGCAACAGAACAATCGTGCGGACGCATTCACTTACGTCCGTGGTAAAGGACGTATTTTGTTGATTGAGGATTGGAGTGCGGTCGGTGAGTATGGGACGTTGGTTGAAGCGCTACGACGAAGTGAAATCGAGGTCGACATTCAAACAAGTGATCAGCTGTTTACTTCACTGGCGGAGTTGCAAGCTTACGACTGCGTTGTATTGGCTGGTGTACCTCGGAGCAGCGGTGATTCGGCGGAAGCGATTGCGAATTTCACCGATGAGCAGCTTGATATTCTTGTAAGCAACACGGAGCAATTCGGTAGCGGATTGATCATGCTCGGCGGACCGAATGCGTTTGGCGCGGGAGGTTGGGCGAACACGGTGATTGAAAAAGCCATGCCGGTTGATTTCCAAATTAAGAACAAAAAAATCGAAGCGGTCGGTGCGCTGGCGATGATTATGCATGCGTCCGAAATTGGTCAAGGGAACTATTGGCAGAAGCGAATCGCACGATCGGCCATGGAGGTGCTCGGGCCGATGGATTACTGCGGAGTGTTGCAGTTCACCACGCTTGGCGATTCATGGTTGTGGGGCGGGCAGGTCGGAATGTTGCGAGTTGGCGAGAACCGCGCGGCGATGATCAACCGGCTGAGCAGCTTGACTCCGCAGGACATGCCCGACTTCGAGCCGTCGATGCGTTTAGCTCTCAATTCGTTAGTCAAAACACCTGCATCGGTGAAGCACATGATCATTATCAGCGATGGCGACCCTACGCCGCCGAGCGCTGGTATCGTGGGGCAGTTCGCGAAGAATCAAATCAAAATCTCAACGGTTGCCGTCGGCGCGCATGGGCCGGCTGGCCATCAAACGCTGCAAGGTATCGCCACCAAGACGGGTGGCAACTACTACGTCGCTTCGAATCCATCAGCGCTGCCGAAGATTTTTGTACGCGAGGCGATGCGGGTTTCGCGTCCGCTGGTGTATGAACCCGCTGGTGGCTTGCAGCCGCGAATTACTTATCCCCATGAAATTGTGCAAGGGCTCTCACGTGAATTGCCCAATCTGAAGGGCTTCGTGTTAACGACGCTCAAGGATAGCCCGTTGGTCGAAGTTCCGATTCGCTCAAGCAAACCGACTGAACCCGAGAATCAAGCGGTTTTGGCGACATGGACTTACGGTTTGGGCCGTACTGC
>JAYVHC010000197.1:0-8382 GCA_043771575.1 Planctomycetia bacterium | reverse complement strand
GCCCTGCTGCCGACGATCCCCTTGCCAGGTTGGCTGGCACGCTGGAAAGCGGAGAAAGACCTACCGCAGCCACCCGCAGCGCCCCGATTTCATCCGCTTCCAACCCGCCCAATGTTCGAGCCTCAGCCGAACCGCGATTTCAGTGGCGGCCTGACCGCAGACGCGGCTTGCTTTGGCAAGCTCTAAACAACCAGTTGGACAGCGCTACTTTGTGCTAAAACACGGGGAATACAAGCCCGAAGCACAAGCGAGTGAATCCGCACAACTCATTCACTCGCTTGCGCGTCGGACTTGTACTGTACTACCAAGTGGCGCTGTCCAACTAGCATCGACCCGAAAAAGATAGCGCAACCTCCGATTAACCAGATGATTCCGTGGAGTCCAGCGTCGGGCCACGCAATCAACAACGCACCGAGCAGCGGCGAAGAGCGGCAGCGACGCTGACCTACCGATTGCATGTGGCTTCAAATCCCAGCAAATGGTGGGTCTGCACGGCTGTCGCCGTTTGACCCACCCTACTAAGTGCCGCAGTCCGACTAGGCTTCATCCTGGAGTCTATTTCGAACCTATATCGGGCGTCATTTCGTTTACAATGTAGGGTTTCATCACTTCGCGGAGAGTCAGCCATGCTTCAAACCCTCGTGTTCAGTGTGGCGATTGCCTTCCTGGCCATACCGAATGACCCTTTTGAGCCCGTCGACAGCACGGTCGCGGAAGTATTGGTGGTCGAGCACCCGACATTGCACAATCTCGGTTTTGAATGGCCGCTTCAAGGCGACGCGAATCGCAACGCATCGGTCGCAGTTCAATTCCGCGTGGCAGGCGAGTCGAAATGGCGTGAAGCTTTGCCTCTAGTGCGTATTGGAGGCGAGAACATTTATCGCCGCCGCGAAAATCTCGACTACACCGTTCCGCAAGGCTTCGCGGGCAGCATTCTCAACCTCCAGCCTAACACTGAATACGAATGCCGTTTCGAGCTGACGGATCCTGACGGAACAAAGGGCAATACCAATCCCACCGTCCGCGTAAAGACTCGCAGCGAGCCTGTGGCGTTCGCAGGTGGTCGAAAACTACACGTCTATGCGCCGGACCACGCAGGCCCACGCGAGGAACCAAACTTTACAAGCCTCCTGCAAGCCTACTACGGATCGGGTTTGGGCGATTGGAGTGTCGTGTGGGAGCGCCGCGTGCAACCGGGCGACACGATCATCATGCACGCTGGACTCTACAAACCCGAACGCCGCAACTATGTCGATCCCATGATGACGCCCTTTGATGGCAGCATGTCGCTCACGGCGAAAGGAACGGTCGAAAAACCAATTACCATTATGTCGGCCGGAGATGGCGAAGTCGTCTTTGACGGCGATGGTAACCATCGCATGTTCGACGTAATGGCGTCGCATTATCACATATTCGACGGCATCACGATTCGCAACACGGACGTAGGGATTTTCGCTGGGCAGAAAGAAGTTCTGGGTGCCGTTGGCTTGACGGTGAAAAATTGCCGCTTTGAGAATGTGGGCTTCGGAGTTTGGACCGAATTCGCAGGCTCATGCGATTTCTATATTGCCGACAATCTGTTCCTGGGGCGCGACGATCGCTTTCGCTTGATCGGTTGGACTGGGCCATTGTGGACCAGTGCCGGTCCTTACGGATCGCATCAATTGACCAGCTACTACGCCATCAAAGTCTATGGTCCGGGTCATGTGATCGCGCGCAATGCGATCGCTTACTTTCATGATGCTATCGGCATTTCCACCTACGGTACACCGCCGTCGGACCCCGAACAGCGCGCTTCGTCGATCGACATTTACAACAACGACATGCACATGCTCAACGATGATTTCGTTGAGACCGACGGTGCGGTCCACAACGTTCGCGTCATGAACAATCGAGGCGTGAATGCGGCCCACGGCGGCTATAGCGCACAACCTGCCTTTGGCGGTCCCGTCTATTTCATCGGCAACTTGATGTACCATGTCCCCAGCGTAAACGCTTTCAAATTTTCCGCAAAACCGGCAGGCCTATTCGTGTATCACAACACGATCATCGGTGAGCAAGGCTCTACCGACCCGACTTCCAACGTCCACTTTCGCAATAACTTGTTCTTGGGACGTGACACACCAGATCGCGGGATCATGACCTGGGCCAATGCAACAGACGCCTACAGTTCCGACTACAACGGTTTCCGGCCCAACCAAGGTGTCGCGGAACAGTACAAATGGTTGAGCCCGAAACCGGGCGAACGGATCTACGAGCCTGAACCTGAAAGTTGGAAGAGTTTTGCCAAGCTCTCTGAACTGCAATTGGCCACCAACCAAGAGCGGCATGGTTTCGAAGTTGACTACGATATTTTCGAAAAACTCGCGCCACCCGATCCCTCCAAACGCCACGCCGTCTACCACGCCATGGATCTGAATTTTCAATTGGTACCGCAAAGCCACCCAGTCGACGCTGGAATCGTCATTCCCACAGTCAACGATGACTTCGTGGGAAAAGCTCCCGACCTAGGTGCTCTCGAAGTCGGTAAACGTGCGCCGCAGTACGGTCCCAAGTGGCTTACCTGGCAACCGTTTTATCGATAATTTAGTGAGCCGTCGGCGTTAGCCGCGGGTTTCGAAGCAGACGACTCCACTTGCTTGGTGACTGCCAAATGCCAAACCATTTGCGGCTCGCGAATAAGCATTGGACGAACTACAAACAGCAAATGACCACAACTTCGAGACCTGTGGCTAGTGCCTGCCCCTCAGCTGCGCCCAAGCAATGCATCGAATATGTCATCGCTCAACTCGGCAGGCACGAACCCGAGCAAGTCACGCATCGAAGCTCGAGACCGACTGTTTGCCTGATAACAATTTGGACGAAGCGATGTGGAAGAAGACTTCCGTTTTCGGTTGACAATTCCAACTCAAGGTTTTCTGACCCTGCAGATCGGAGCCAACGAGACCATTGGCAAAGGGCTCTGTGCTATTAGCCTGGCATCGTCCACCGCACCAGCTCTCGCGGAGTTGCGCTCATGAACTTGCGAAAGCGCCGTGGCTTAAACTTCGTCCGGAATCAACAGCGGGATGCTTTTGCGTCCATGTCGGCGATAAACGCGGAAGTCGCTGTCCAGCGTAAGCACGACACAGTCGTCCACCAATTCGGTCATCCGCACCAAGCATGCGTCAGCAAACGACATCGGTATGTCGGCGTATCGCTCCATCGATTCGACCACGCTATGAACATTGTCGCGAGCAATACCGATTTGAAGCGATTGTCGTTGAATGAGCTTCAACAAAGACCGTTGACCGACGTCGGTCGCTTTCAACAGGAACCAGGCTTCGGAAATGACTGCCTCGCAAGTCAGCAACGGTGCGGGCAACTTCGAAACCTGATCTTGGGACCAGCGATGCCATTGGTCGCGCCGATCGATGGCTGCAACCAGCGGCCCCGTGTCGATCAGGAATTGCCTCACCGCCCGTATCCTTCCATGTATTTTGGATTAGTCGATAGATCATTCGGCCCTTCGGCAGACCCCAACAGATCACCTGCCAATTCGGCCATCGTCACGGGGCGCTTCGGCTCGCCGCCGTTGAGCATCAGTTCGATTGCCTCACGAACGATCTCCGATTTGGTTTGTTTGCGGGCTTTGACTAACCGATTGAGCTTAGCGTCCAGGCTTTCCGACAGCTTTAGTGAGATTGTTTTCATGTTCACGTACCTTTGAGTAATACCTCACAAAGTAAATTGTAATACCAAAGTTGGTAATCGTCAATTCAGACTTTTTCGGCACTCCGTGATGAAAAAGCACACGTAAATCTAGTCATCCATATGGCCGTGACTTGACAAGCAGTTGCTCCTTGACGGCCGACCAGACAGCTCAACATCCGACTCGTGGCAAATATTGACGTTATTTGCCATTTGCGGTATCATTTGTTATTGTTGCATTAAGCGATTAACAACAGGAGCAGGAACACCCGTTCATTGTCGCAGAAGGCCAACAATCGGATGCTTCGTTTTAGCAAAATGCGTAACGAAGTGTTTCGCCAGTTGAGAACCCACCTCTGTGTACCTTTGTTCCGCCTTTGCAATCAGCTTCTCCAAGTCACGATGTTCGTCTCCGACCACAAACTCGAAGTTGTACTTGCGACTCTCCATGTGACGGTGATGTGTGTCTAGCAAACACCATGCTTCATCTCCTTCCGCATAAGCCCTGACGAGGTCTTGAACGCTCGTAGGAGCGTTTTTGATCTCTTTCTCTACTCGCTCAGCCTCACTTAAGACATTGGCAGCAGACAATACTAGAGCCCAACGTGCTTGAATCGCCGGTACCGTATCAGCCCAAAAGCCAGACATACGTTTAAAGGTGATATCCTTTAGTATTTTTGAAGGCCCCTTCGCAATTTCTTGTTCTACAAAAGCGAGCAATCCCTTTTCAAGTGAAAGGAGAGTTTCGCCACTTGCTACTCGTTCCCAAGTAGATTCGACACTAATCGGACCGACTTCTCTAACTTCTTGATTGCCATTTTTTTCATGCTGGGGGGCAAGCCTTAGACCGTCTGCAAGCGCGGAAATCGACGGCAACTCCAAGTCGATGCGGTTTGCTAAATCTACATAGCTGTTTCGGTATTCCCGACTATTGCGCCATGTTTTTGCCAAACGTACACAAGCGTCCATACAGCCGTAGCTGTATGCTCGGGATACAGAGTCCAGCGAAGTTGGAGTCAATCCCTTAAGGCATGCAACTAGATCAGTTAACAAAACATGACGTCCGGCAGACACCTGCGCTGCGTAATCCAAAGCCAATATTTCCGCGAATTGCGCTGGACGGATCGAGTCCGAGATAGTTGTGGGAGGTGATGGCGTTGTCCGCGTTTGCAAGGTCGATTGCGTCCCCAGTAAAGCCGGCAGAGCTACGAACTCCTAGTTTCGATAGCCAGGTTGACCGTGTCACTATAAGGCTGAACTAGTCGCCGCGGTTTTTATACCCGGCATCTTTTTGGACCCCCGCGAGCTCGTCTCGCGGGTGAAATAGTTTTGCAGGCTAGGTACCTAGGCAATTCTAAAGTCCCGCATTTAACAACGCGTCCTCATCGCCGTAGGTGGCGAGAACGCGTTAGTAAAATGCGGGGAGAATGCGGGAACTCAGGGACGTGCCATCGGCTGCGAAAGGGTTAACGGCATAGCGTGCGACCCGTTGAAATCGAAATCGGTAACTTGCTGATTTGCAAGGCTTTAACCGACTGGGATACCTCCCATGCGATTTTCGTAACGCTATGCGGCACCCGTTTTGGCGGCAGTTTTTCGAAGCGTCGTGAGTATCTCGTCGAGCATCGTTCTTGCATCTCCGAACAACATACGGTTGTTGGCTTTATAAAACAGCGGATTGTCGACACCCGCATAGCCTGAAGCCATGCTGCGTTTGAGCACAATAGAATTCGTAGCCTTCCAAACCTCTAAAACCGGCATACCAGCAATGGGACTGTGTGGGTCCTCTTGTGCGGCGGGGTTAACGATGTCATTCGCACCCACTACCAAGGCCACATCTGTCGTGCGAAACAAGTCATTGACCTCATCCATTTCAAAGACGATATCGTACGGAACTTTCGCTTCGGCAAGCAACACGTTCATGTGTCCAGGCATTCTGCCGGCAACCGGATGGATCGCGAATCGCACTTCAACGCCGCTTGAGATCAGCAATTTGGTGATCTCGCAAATGGAATATTGAGCCCGCGCAACCGCCAGACCATATCCCGGAACGATGATGACGCGTTTTGATTCACTCATTAACATTGCGACCTCTTGAGGCAAAATCGGAAACACCTCGCCGTGGATGTCGGACGCATGCGGACTGGTTGCGGAGGAACTCTCAGTGCCAAACCCACCTAAAATTACCGACAAGAAACTTCGGTTCATCGCTTCGCACATGATATAAGAGAGAATCGCACCGCTGGAACCTACCAGAGCCCCTGTGACAATCAGCAGGTCATTAGAAAGCATGAATCCCGTGGCTGAAGCAGCCCAACCGGAATAGCTGTTGAGCATCGAGACGACAACTGGCATGTCTGCCCCGCCAATCGCCATAACCAAGTGGATGCCGAATGCGAGGGATGCTAACAGCATCAAAAAAATGGCAAGTGATCCCACACTATTAGCTGACGATGCGACAAAAAAATAGCCGAGACCGACGACGATCAACAAGCAAGTTAAGTTTAGCCAGTGTCGGCCGGGCAGCAGCCAAGGCTTGCCACTGATTTTTCCCGACAATTTGCCGAACGCGATCAATGATCCAGACATTGTGACCGCGCCGATAAATGCGCCAAGGTAAATTTCAATCAGATGAATGCGCGCTTCAGTGATATTCAGCTTTTCAGGAACTGCGTAATAGCTGATCAGACTAATCAGAACCGCAGCCAGTCCTACTAGGCTGTGCATGAGCGCGACCAATTCGGGCATTTGTGTCATTTCCACCTTCTTGGCGGCGACAAATCCAATCGGACCACCGATGGCTAACGCGATCACCAAACAAGCAAACCCTGAGGTTGTCCAATGGGTGGCGCCAAGTATAGTGACGATCATCGCCAGCGCCATGCCCGCGATGCCATAGGCGTTTCCGCGACGGGCCGTTTCTTGTTTGCTAAACCCGCCAAGGCTGAGAATGAACAACACCACTGCGCCCAAATAGGCGGCTAAAGTGAGAGGTATACCAATCATGCCGGAGTCTCTATTTCTGATTAATCATGTTCAATATCAACCTGCTAGCGACGGAACATGGCCAACATCCGCTGAGTGACTGCGAATCCGCCAAACATATTGATGGCAGTCAACGTCAATGCCGTGCCGGCTAACAATTGAATTACGACGCTAGAGCCGGTCAATTGCATGACAGCCCCGATAGCTATGATGCTGCTAATCGCATTGGTCACACTCATTAGCGGAGTGTGCAAAGCTGGCGTGACATTCCAAACAACCATGTAACCCACGAAACATGCCAAAATGAAAACCGTAAAGTGTCCAATAAACGAAGGCGGTGCGAAGCTGCCAAAGACCAACAGCAGTAATATGCCCATGGTTACCAGCAACAGGGGGTGCGCCGCCCGATGTTCCTGCTTGCCATTTTTTCCATTTTGCACGACCTTCGGCGCGATAACTGGACTAGTCCCTCCCGAAGGCAATGCAAGCTTGGGTGACGGTGGCGGCCAAGTAATTTCGCCAGCCAAAACGATAGTCGTTCCCCGCGCTAACGCATCCTCCATGTCGACGGCAAGCTGGCCATCACTCTTCGGACATAAGTGCTGCATTAAACGCAACAAATTATTCGAGTAAAGGTTGCTTGCCTGCTTCGCCAGGCGACTTGGCAAATCGGTGTAACCAATGATCGTAACGCCATACTTGACGACAACCGAACCGGGCTCAGTCAATTCGCAATTGCCGCCTTGTTCGGCCGCCAGGTCAACAATAATGCTACCGGGCTTCATGGACTCCACCATGCCCGCCGTTATTAACTTTGGAGCAGGTTTACCGGGGACCTGGGCAGTGGTGATAATAATGTCAACGTCGATAGCTTGCCGGGCATAAGCGTCTCGTTGGGCTTTTTGATATCCTTCGCTCATCAAGCGTGCGTAACCGCCTTCGCCGCTGGCCTGTTCCTCATAATGCACTGGCACGAACTCGGCACCCATCGACCTAATCTGATCGGCCACTTCCGGTCGAGTGTCGCTCGCGCGCACGATCGCGCCTAGTCCGATCGATGCGCCTATCGCGGACAACCCGGCGACTCCCGCGCCGATGACGAAGACTTTTGCAGGTGGAACCTTGCCTGCGGCTGTCACTTGTCCAGTGAAGAATCGGCCAAAATGATGTGCGGCTTCGATGACTGCGCGATAGCCCGCGATGTTTGCCATCGAACTTAGAGCATCCATCTTCTGCGCCCGCGAAATGCGCGGAACGCAATCCATCGCCAGGACAGTTGATCGATTGGATGCAAACTGCTTCAGCAATTCGGGCTGCTGAGCGGGCCAGATAAAACTCACTAGCCACGAACCGGGCCGCATCCGCTGAACCTCTGATGCAAGCGGCGAACGTACTTTAAGGATTACATCGGCATTCGACCAGATCGATGTGGAGTCTTGAATAGTTACGCCAGCTTCGCGATACGCGTCGTCTGAATAATCCGAGCCCAAACCAGCCCCTGACTCAACTTCCACCGTGAAACCCATCGCAATCAACTGCTCAGCGATCTCGGGAGTCGTAGCGACTCGCTTTTCGCCAGGAAAGGACTCTTGCGGAATGCAGATCTTCATAGACTTCGATTCATGTTGCGGCAGCGTTCTCAGTAAGATTTCTCACACTACACCACCAACGAATGATGCGGCCTCAGCCTTTAGATGCCACCCAGAC
>JAYVHC010000196.1:0-2244 GCA_043771575.1 Planctomycetia bacterium | reverse complement strand
CTCCCATGACCGTCCCGAATCCCTGGAAATCGAAATGCCGATACCAGCGTAACCGGAAGCCACCAGCGAGTAGTCCATATAAGCCACAACGAGGTGCGTTGGGTCATTGGGATCCACGGCTATGGATGGGCTTTGCTGGACGCCGGTATCGGTCGTAATGGCGTGATTGGTTTCGACGAGAGCTGATACAAGTGAACTGTCAGTCGGGTCGGTGAATTCCACTCCCCCGAGCGAAGAATCGAAGCCTAAGGCTGTAAGGCACATACGCCGTTCAAGCGCTTCGAAGCGCAGCAGTCGAACCAACTTGCTCCGCTTTATCTCATAGCGCCCGCAGTAGTGTGACATGACGCAGCTTTGGCATTAGTTCAAGAAGTCGCGGTTGCGTTTTGAACGATGATGCGTTCGCCACCGTTCCAAACCCGGGTAAAGAGTTGGATTTCGTATCCCCTAGTCCGTTTAATTGCGCTTTGATTGCGTCTGCAACATCGTAAATTGAATAGTTGCAAAATTTTGTCCTGTTAGAGAGGCAGCATCATCTGGTTGGCTCCGCCTCGCAACTCACTACCGTGCAGGCTCTGCCTGCCGAGCAGGAGGTAGCACCCTAGGCCGTTAACCGTAAATTCATTGAGAATACAGGGTGGCACGCCCTGAGAAAGCGAGTAATGCGAGCCTCGAAGGGCGTGGTTCAACTGTGCTCAATTGGCAGCGATCCGACGTAATCTACAATGGAACCAGCCACGCCCTTCGAAGACTCAGGGACGTGCTACCCACTGTTCTCTGAATAATTAAGGTTAACGGTGTAGCATGCCACCCGAAGCACTAACTTCGTGCCCTAGGTTGGGTCCTTCGAAAATGCGGCATACGCAACGCTCAGCCAACCGAGGATGAAGCACAATCCGCCGCCGGGAACGATGGACCAATGACCCATCTGGCCCAAGTACACCATGCTGTATAGGCCGCCGGAAAATAGGGCGATGCCCAGCAGCATGAAAAACGCTGCGACGCTCTTTGCGGTTGCCGCTCGCCGGCTGGTGGAAACCCCAAGTGCCAAGAGTGCCACGACATGTAGCAGGTGGTAACGCACCGCGACGTCGCATTGGTCCAATCGTTTTAATACGTCTGCTTCGGCAAGGCCTTGCTTAGCAAGCATTTCGTCCAGCCCATGGGTGGCATGCGCGCCGATACCGACGCCAATGGCTCCAAGAATTCCAGCGAGAAAAACAATCCAGCGAATCAAAATAAAAGCACTTTCTGTGGTTGGCCGAAAAAAGCAGCCAAGGTAACAATCTTTCCGAGTGCTTCCCTGACTTATGCTGCGGGGTTTCTACGTGCTATTCAGAATCTGTGGTGTCTGAAGTACCGGGAGCATGAGCCGTCGATGAACCAGCATCTTTGGAAACTAGTTTTAGGGCACTCTCGATCAATCGATCCATTGGAAACGGCTTGCGAATGTAGTCGTCGACGCCCAGCAATTCAGCATATTGCTTGTGCCGATTGCCTTCGTTGCCTGTCACCATGATGACGCGGACTTTGTCGTGGCCGTTGCGTCGCAGTTGTTCGAGCACCAGAAAGCCGCTGCGTTTGGGCATCATCATGTCCAGAATCAGCAAATCGGGAGTCGTATTCTCTGCCAGCGCCAAGCCTTGGTTGCCGTCGCGAGCGATCGTAACATGGAAACCATTGGCTTCCAGCGCGTAACGCATCGACTCGATGATCTCGGCGTCGTCATCGACCAGTAGAACGTGAGGTTTCTTTTCAAGCGTATCAGTCGGAGGCAAATCTGACATCGGTGAGGTTTTCAATGTGGCGAGGTAGCGCTGTGAACTCGTTCTGGAAAATGTATCCGGCGTGCTGGGCGTCCGGATTCTTCCGAATCCAACTGAAGGTGACTTTGAGGTCGGAGAGCAGGATCCAGTATAACTCCAAAGCTGGGCCTTGTGGTCCCGCTGAAAATACCACCGCTTGGTGTCTGGCCAATTTTTCCAATTCGATCCAGAGTGGCAAGCAAACCAATTTGCCGCCATGATTTTGATGCCTACAGTTCCCATGTTGTATAGCGTCGGCTTGGGGGTCTCCTCGGAAGCATTTGAAACTGGCAGCGAGACTTGCATATGCGGAGCACAATGAGCAGGAATGGGCTTATTCAGTGGCCACAGGGTCAAAATGAAATGAGGCGAGACTGACTATGCAGGCTCGCCTCAAGATCGATTCGGCAGCAGAGATGGTACTAGACCATTTCTTTGA
>JAYVHC010000195.1:0-7664 GCA_043771575.1 Planctomycetia bacterium | reverse complement strand
TTGCTTGATTGGCAGACCCCAAATTGGGACGATTTAACCTACATACTCAACTCGACAGAGTTGAAAGACAGCACAGCGCCCAAATTCCACATTATGCGTGGCCGCGAATTGTTCTGGGGAAATTTTGATATTGCAACTCGCCGCGCTCGATAGTCGCTGCCTTGAATTCGTCGCAGCCATTGCACACACGAGGGTTTTCCAGGAGGGACAGGGAGGGGAGATGCTCCAGCATCTCCCCTCTATGGCCTGGCATTCAATCCAGAAATGCAAACTCATTGGTATTCATCAAAGCTCGGCAAAGCTCAGCTAGCGAATGCGTCTTAAGGAATTCCGCTGCGATTGCTCGTTCTTGGACAGTCGGCTTTCGTAGCAATGCTAGCTGAAAGATCGTTTTAAGTTGGTAGCCCGTGTCCTTGCCAACTTGGTCTTCGACTAACTTTGCCATCGCAATTGTCGCTTGCTCGATCTCAGGAGCGTTCAATAAAGCTAATGCTTGCGGCGCGACCAACGACGGCTCACGCCGCGCGCATGAAACGGAATTGTCCGGCAGATCGAATGTCTCCATAAATGGAATGCGCACCGTTCTTTTTTGCACCAAGAACAAACTGCGTACCGACTGTTCCTGCGATGGCGAAGCATACCAGCCTTTAGTTTTCGTCGCGTTGTCATCCAAAAAAGCAGGGTTGGCCTGAAGTATCTCTGCTGGAATCTCGGGCCACACTGGCGGGCCGCCAATGCGACGGTCGATCAAACCACTCACCGTCAAAATACGATCGCGCAATACCTCAGCCTCAAGTCGTCTCAACGACCTTCGCAGTGTTTTGAATCCATTTCTAGGATCACTGACGGTAGCTTGCCGATAAACACGGCTGGTCACGATCAAGCGTTGCACATGCTTAATCGACCAACCGGAGTCAATCAATTCGCGAGCCAGCCAGTCGAGCAAATCAGGATAACGAGGCCGCGCGCCGGTGCTGCCAAAATCATTTGGCGTGGCGACTAATCCTTCGCCGAAATGGCCTTGCCAAAGCCGATTGACGATGACGCGCGCGGTCCACGGGTTCTGGTTCGATACAATCCACTGCGCCAGGGCAGTTCGCCTGCCAGTGGATACGCCGCCGACTGGGACAATTTCCGCTTCGCCGGGTGCTATCACTGCAGGAAAGCCTGCCTTGACCGGTTCTCGCGGTGCCTTAGGGTCGCCTTGAAACAAGACAAATGTAACTGGAACATCGCTGGGATTGTCGCGCATCAACAGTCCGTGAGTGAACGCCAGCCTTTGCTCAGTCAACTCTCGCTTTTTATCCTCCAAGTCGCTGACCCGTTTGGATTCTTCGTCAGTGAGTGCTTTCTTTATCTCGTCGTCCGTGGGGCTAGCAGCTGTAACGTCGGCAGTTTTTCCAGATCGTGAATCGGCAGCTTCAGAATGGGCTTGAGTGGCTTTTAATCGCGCGAGCACGCTGGCCTGGATGGGTGCGATCTGATCATCAATGGTAGAAACCTGCGAATCGATCCTGGCGTTATGTTGCTCAATCTCGTGCCGCCGATCGGGCAAATCGAGTGACAGGTCATCTGCATATTGCACGGGAGCGAAGAAGGCCCGCAGGCGATAATGATCTGCATGCGAAAGTGGGTCTGTTTTGTGATCATGGCACCGACAGCAGGCTAAGGTCAGCCCCAAAAACGCGCTGCCAGTGGTCTCAGTCAAATCGGCCAGCAATTGTGCTCGACTTAGTTCTTGTTCGTTGAACAGCGCAGTGGAATTGTCTTGTGGGCCCGCGCGCAGATAACCGGTTGCGATCAGTCGCTGTTGCTCTGTAATATCCCGCGGCGGTCCACCGACCAGTTCATCGCCCGCCAATTGCTCCATTGTAAATTCATCGAAGGGCAAATCTCGATTCCAGGCGTCGACGACGTAATCCCGATACCTCCAAGCTTGCGGACGAAATTCATCCCAATCAAAGCCATTGCTATCGCTGTAACGCACGACATCCAACCACATGCGAGCCCAGCGCACTCCATAACTCGGTTCACTCAAGAGACGATCTACCCATTCTTCGTATACTTTCTGATCAGCGTTACTTAAGTACCGCTCAATCTGCGCTAAAGAGGGTTGCAAGCCGGTGAGATCTATCGCGGCGCGCACAGCCAGCGTTCGAGGACTCGCGTCCGGCGCGATACTCATCGACGGGTCCCGCTCCCATTCGGACAGCACAAAGCGATCGATTGTGTTGATCGGCCAATCCGCTCGTTTAACCAATGGAACGGCTGGTTTGACAAGCGGGCGCAGTGACCATAGATCCAATCGCTCGCCTCGAAACAGTTTGCGAATTGGATTGTTCGCGTCTTCCCAAGCGCTGCCGATCGCCGCTTCGTTTCTCGACGGTGCGGAATCACCTAACATCGGCCATATCGTACCTGCCTCAATCCATTGTTCAATCGTTTCGATCTCGGCGGCGCTCAGTGATTCCTTGGGTGGCATGTGCAGATCGTCGTCGGTGCCGCGCAAGCTTTCAATAAGCAGCGATGCCTTGCCTTTGCCCACTTGAATCGCCGTTCCACGATCACCGCCGCGTAGCAAATGCTCAAAAGAATCCAAACGCAGCCCACCTTCGTTTTTTTCCGATCCATGACAAGAAATGCATCGCGCTTGCAAGATCGCGACTGCGCGCTCGGAAACACTTCGAGCCGCAATATTCTGTTCCACAGGCTGTGCAGGCGCAACGCTTGTGCACGCGCAGAAAAGCAACGCAGCCAGCCAGAGAAGTCGCTCAGTTTGATTCAGTTTTTTTGGCATGCGAGGCTACACCAAGATATCCCACAGAGGCTTCGCGCTTCCAGCCACACCCGTTAATCGTTCTTGCCGGCCGTTGACTTCGAAGAATAACTCTTCGTAGCGAAGCCCCATCGCCGAGAGTATCGTGGCATGCAGATCGCGAAACTGAACCGGGCGATCGGTTGCCATCAAGCCGATGTCGTCGGTAGCACCAATTTGCGTACCCGCTTTCACTCCACCTCCGGCCATCCAAATCGTAAAGCCAGCTGCGTTATGCTGCCTACCTTGATCGCCTTGCAGCATCGGGGTGCGACCAAATTCACTGGCCCAGATCACCAGCGTCGACTCGAGCAATCCGCGCTGTTTCAAATCTGCCAGCAGTGCAGCGATCGGTTGATCGGTCCAGCGTGCACGTGGCGTATGATTGTTCGTTAACTTTGAATGTGCATCCCAGCCATCTTTATCGGGCATGTCATAAAGTTGCACAAAGCGGACACCGCGTTCAACCAAACGACGGGCTAGCAAACACTTGCGTCCAAAACTCTGCGTGCGTTCATCAGGGTGCTCCAGTCCATATTCCTGTCGCCGATATTGGGGTTCGTCGGCAAAATCACCTACCTCGATGGCAGCCGACTGCATGCGATAGGCGAGTTCATACGTGGCGATTCTGGCATCCAATTCCGTGGCGCCTACATGCTCGTCGCGATGAAGCATATTCAAGCGTTGAATCAAATTGATCGAATCGCGTTGGCCAGCCGCAAATCTTTCAGACGGCAGTAAATTCAACACCGGCGCGCCGCGATCTCGCAGGCGAGTCGGCTGAAAAGCGGGTGGCAAAAAACCGTTCGTATAGTTTCCAGAGCCACCGAGCGGCCCAGCATCAAACAAAACCACATAGCCAGGCAAATCCGCGTTCTCGGTCCCTAAACCATAAGTGACCCATGACCCAAGACTCGCTTTGCCCAAGCGGATATCGCCTGTGTGCAATTGGTAACTTGCCGGAGCGTGATTGTTCGATTCCGCCTGCATGGAATGAATGAAGCACAGTTCGTCCACATGTTGCGCCGTGTAGGGAAACAGCTCACTTACCAACATTCCGCGCTCCCCATACCGCTGCCAGCAATAGGGGCTGGCCAACAATTTGTTTTCACAGCCGTGAAACACATTGGCGTGCGGTGATCTATCAAGAGGCTGTCGGAATGCATCCGGGACAGGTTTTCCATCAAGGCGCTGCAGCTCGGGTTTAAAATCAAACGTATCGATTTGAGATGGTCCACCGACCATAAACAAAAAAATTACCGATTTGGCTCGCGGGGCAAAATCCGATCGTCGCGGTGCAAATGGATTCAGCGGATCGAGGGGCTGTCTCTTTAGCAGTGGGTCTGCACCTGCAGCTTTGGCGGCTATTGCATTGAAAGCAAGAGTCCCGAACCCGGCCCCCATCTGGCTAAGCGTTGCACGCCGCGAAAGTTGACTGTCCATTTTTCCGCCGTGGATAAAGCTGGTCAGAAGCAAACGATTCCATTCTAGACCAGAACCACGCCCCGTTAAATGCTGCAAATATGCAGCTTCGGTACAGCGGTGCCAAATAGTCGCATCTTAAGCATCAGGTTCCGCGCCAAGCGATTTTGTATTCACTTGTTGCTCGATGATGCGGCAATCACCACCGGAACGACGACTGCCGTGCTGGGGCCAAGCGCCAATTTCTCTCAATTCAGGCATCAACTCGACCATTTGTTCGAATAGCATTTCTGACAGGCGTTGAATTCGCGGTGAACCGCCGGCCTCTTTGATCGCAGCGACCGTTTTCATGATTCGTACCAAGCTGGCGCGATCTTTAATAGGCGAAGAAAGTGGCTGTAGGTCGTCCTCAATTAAGTCCACCAACGGAACTTCGAGAGCCAATTGCCAAGCCCGCAGTTCGCTCAACTTCATGTCGGTTGTGGGCACTTCATGGGATCGCAGCGTGCGAAGATCAATCCCCGTGCGACGAGAAATGGTCCGCAAACTGAAGCCCTGTTGCTCCCGCGCTATGGCCACGCGTTGCAAGTTCTTCGGTATTTCAGCCGCCTTTTTCGGCGACGAAGACTGCTGATCTCGCATTTTCGGCTGAGCGTTGGCTGCTGCCGGTTGAACGTTTTGTGCACCGCTTACAAACTCAAGCGGTGTAGGGTTAAGGTTGCAAGCATCAAAACCTGCGGACATAAGTGACTCCTGGCACCAAAATACCCCCACCACCACGAAGGAGAACATTGGAACTGTCGCCAATCCGGTCACTTTGACGATAACGGAGCTAAAAAGTTCCAAGTTATTGACAAAGATTCAACTTGAGCTCTTGCTCAGCGAGTTGCATGTATTTCGGTATTATGCCACGCGGCACGCAATCCACCGAATCGCCACTCCACTTTAAAGCTGATTCAGGTTAGAATAGTACTCATGCTCGGTCTGCCGCTGGTTGCAAAAATAGCGGCGAACGAAATCGTTCAAGTGTTTGCCCGAGGGCAACCGTCGCCAATTGAAAGTGCAATACATGTCGATTCAGGAAAAGGTTCGTTGGAAGAATTGGGCTGATCAATTGCGCAAGGATATGATGACGAGCCTCACACCTGAGGTCACGAAGTCCGTTAACTCGATCACCCAAGAAACCGCGACCACCAAAGCTGAAAGCACGCTGCGAAGCGTGCGCTTTTGGAAATCTTGTCAAGCCGGCAAAAGTCCAAACGATACGCTCGTAATGGCTGGCTTTGTCATCGAGTTTCAGGAAGAGGAACGCGTCGTAAGCGATATTACTCTGCGGCTCAATCAGACTTGGATGAGTATCATGCAGCGAGTCATCGATCGCAAGCCAACGACTGCCTAACCCAGCAGCTTGAACCCGAACCTGCTCGGACAGCGCCGCTTGGCTGCGCAGCACAAGCCCAAAGCGCAAGTTTTGATGTTGCGCTATTTTCGTGTGCCACTGGCTCCGCCAGTGAACCGAAGAGCTCGAGTTCAAACAAACAGTGCTTTTTCAAATGCGTAACTAAGTCTGGCGAAAGCTTCGTCGAAGTGATAAATATCGCGAGAAAACTTCCGTTTGCTACGCGTTATACCGTCGTCAATGCGGCACACAATATACTGGATTGTTTATTGATTGGCATTGTTTTTTTACTTCGACCTCAGTCGTTGTGGATTTGACGGTTGAAACGTTTAATGGCTTGTATATTCACCTCCTTCGGTTCACTGGCAGGGCCAGTGGCACACACCATCTGGAACAGCGCAACATCAAAATGCGCAAGCGAGTGATGAGTTGCGAGGATTCACTCCTTTGCGCTTCGGGCTTGTATTTCCAGTCAGCGAAGATGCCTCATTATTGGCTGCCAGCCGGTTTTGGGGCTGGCGTGACACCGAGTCAGCGGTTACGCTAACGGTTGGTGAGATAGTCACCAATCATTCAAAATTTGATGCGCTGCTCCACTTCGCTCTGCGAACGGTCGCAGCGACTCCTCTTGAGCATGATTGTACGGTCCGGGCATTCGCTTTGCCATTCTCGTCCGGAGTAGCGTTGATGACTCTCGGTACGCTTGGGCACCGCAAACTTTTGCTATTTAGCTGTACTGCGCGTCGTAATTTCCTGGTTGCGTAACCGGACATCGGCGAGCAAACCATCTGGCTGGGTATGCCCCACGCGCAGCCACACAAATACAACTAACCTCATGTCGAAATCGGAGCGGTATGGCTAAAGATCGCAACACCATGGCTAAGCGTCAACGCGAGGTTGAGAAACGTCAAAAGCAAATGGATAAACGAGATAATCGCGAGCGCAAAAAGACGGAAACGACCACCGCCAGCGACGAATCTACGTCGCGACCGCAACGTCTTTCCGATGGAGAACTCCATGTGTTGGCAATGTTTCGCAAGTACCTGATGACTCCTGGGAAAATGCTGTGCATCAGTTCACAGGATATTACCTCAATGAAGAAATCGCTTGACAAACTTACTCTGGCTGGCCTTCTCGTACCCGAAGAATTTAAAGGCGGTTACTCGTTAACTCGCTCCGGCTACGAAGCCATGCAGGAAGTTCCTTAGATTTTGACTTCTTAAACGCGTTTCCGTGTTTTGTAGATATCCATTTTGAAAGTGACTCGAGCGACTAAATCCTATTCGTTTTCAGTGATCAGTTGCGATCCCTGTAATCCGCTTGCTGGGCATTACATCGATCTCGTGTGCAGTCCGCAGTAGCCTGCCACAAGAGGTTTCTCGTGTGTGATGTCCACAAAAACGGATGTTCGATATGGCCCTCGGAAGTCAGATTCCAGATAAGACGCTATTGCGAAGCGTCACTCAAAAACTCACGCAGCGCAGCGGCGGTTCGGGCAGTAAACTGTCCGTTACTTGTATCAGTGGAGTAGTTACCCTAAACGGCACACTGGCTCAAGAATACCAACGCAAAGCCATCCTAAGTTCGATGAATACCATCACTGGTGTCAAGCGTGTGATCGACAAAATGTCGGTTGCCCCCCCCAAGAAACGGGAAGATAAGTAAAGTCCTTTACAGTTCGGGTCCTGTTCGAGGATTTACAGTCCGCGACAATTACTCATCCAACTCGCTGAGCCAGGCTTGTGCCTCAGCGTCGCTGGGCATGCGCCAGTCGCCGCGCGGTGACAAGCTGACGGTACCAACTTTGGGGCCATCCGGCACGCACGAGCGCTTAAATTGGTTGCCGAAGAACCTCGATAAGAACGTGAATAACGTCTTGCGAATTTCGGCGGCATCATAGTCCTTTGAGAACTGCGCTAAGCTGGCTAAATGCAAGATCTTTTTCGGCGTCGATCCGAATCGCGCGAAGTGATACAAGAAGAAATCGTGCAGCTCGTAAGCACCAATGCTTCCCTCAGTCAACTGTTG
>JAYVHC010000194.1:0-6190 GCA_043771575.1 Planctomycetia bacterium | reverse complement strand
CACAAAACGCTGTCTGTTCATCCCATTCACGCGGCTGTGGATGATGAGGAACGCTGGTTGATTGAGACAACCATGGAAATGGTTCGTATTGCTGAACGCGCGGTTACCAATCAAGCAGCACTTAAAGCCAGGCAGTCGGACGGCGCACAGGACGGCGCCAGTCATCAATCCTCTACTCAGGAGAGCTCCGAAATTCAAACCGGAAACGCCATGCAGGCAGTGAACGTAGATTTCCAACTCATCTCGAGCAAGTTAGCGTCGCAAAGCTCATCCGCGACAGCGAATGATGATGCGCCGTTAACAGAGTCACCTATTCGACGCGAGCAGTTTCCGCACGCCGATCAGCGGAGCCATTTGGACAAAACGCGGGCAGGGGTTCCAAGCGGCGCCGGCAGCGGAGTTGTTAATCAGCCAAGAGAAGAAGCGCTGCACTACTTGCTTCGTCACTTGAAGGGTATTCAACAAAAGGCGCAAAACCAATGACGGCAAGTTCGCGACGGTATTGGTGCGGCCTGTGCTTGTGCGCAGTACTGGCATGTGCAATGCTCCTGGAGCCAGTGCAGCGAATCGTAAAGCGTACGGCAATTGAGTATGCTTTTGGTGGACGCGTATCGATCACCGATGTTCATTTACATCAATCGCAGGAGTTGTTGGAATTCAACAATCTTCACAGCTCGCAATTTGATGAGGCCACGTCAGTCAACGTAACCGTCGACCGCGGGTTGGTAAAGTTTAACATGCCAGCGCTCGTCGATAAACGCTTCGTTAGCTCCAGGGTAAAACTGCAGGGTGTGCAAATTGATCTGGCGGCTTCGCCATTGACAAAGCCCACGCTTACGGTTGTCAATCCATGGCAGGCAGCGTTCGAGGAGGTCATGGTCGCTTTCCAATGGGACCACCTCCGAGAGGATTGCCAAGCCTTGTTAAAAGCGGATAACGTCCTCACTGAGCTCGACCAACGAATGCGTGGCTGGTTACTAAGGTCGCAACAGATCATGTTTCACAGCGACCAATTGACACGGGCAATTCAAGCCCATTCAAATCCGCTGCGTCACCAAATCGAGATCCGCAATCAACTGGCGCAGCTCGAACAATTGCGATTGGAGCAAGCCAATCTTCAAAAACAATTTAGTAGCGTCAACGCGATCCTTGCAAGTCAATTGAAAGAGATTCAGTCGACGGGCGAGAAGGACATCGCAGTCATGCGGGCCAAACGCGATGGTCAAGCGACTTCGTTGGGAGCCCTGGCGGCAGAACAGCTAGTATCTGAATGGGCTAAACAACTGCTCTCGCGACAACTGCAGCTCAGCCAAGCCGTGGCCACGTTGTTGCAACCCGATTCTCGCTCCAATCCCTACAATGTTGATGTTCGAAGTGATGTGGCTGGCAGTTCTTTGATCTCGCTCTCAGGCATTGAGGTCGATGGTTTTCTCAGTGATTCTTGGCAACGCTTTCCATTTACTGCGACGGGCCAATATGCAACACGTCCGAAGGTCGGCTATCAACTTGGTCGCTCAACGGCTTGGTCAATTCATTTTCAAGCGGACAGTTTCACGAATCAGCTAGAGCTTGAGTCGGTCAACACCGATGCCTCTTGGAAGGTAAAATCGAGCGCTTGCGCGAGTATTCCCAACGTGGCCTCACCCAGCGATCTCTCGGTAGTCGGCGCGCAGAGCACTGACCCAGCCGAGGCGGCAGTGTTCGAGCTTGCAGCTGCGATCAGCGAGCACCGACTAAGCGGTAAGGCACGTATGAACTTAGGGAAATACCACGCGTTGATTAGACTTCCATGTGCCAGCAACGCTGACATGGCGGCAACGGAGTTAACTGCGGGTTCGGCAACAGCGGCTCTCACCGACAATTGGATCCAGTTCACGCTGACCGGCAGTTTGTGCGAAGCTCAGCTCAAGCTCGATAGCCAGTTGCCGGCCGAGTTTTCGAATGCGATGGGAAACAGCATGCTCAAACGACTTGAAACGCATTGCAGCGAGAGCGAATCCAAGTTTAGGGTAACCCTAAACGCCAAAGTAGAAGAACTCAGCAAACGCATTGGCTTGGTGGCTCAAAAAGGTCAGCAAACGGTGGCCAAACAATGCGAGGCACTGACGGCGATGCAGCAAGAACTGGATCAATTCTTACAATTTCGCGAAGGGTTCGAATACGCCCGGTTACCAACGAAAACGGGCGAGAATCGCTAGGTGATCTCGCCGCGCCTTCAACAAGCCCCTGTTGCTCAGCGAATGGAACAAGACGTTCATTCAGCCCATCGGGATTTGCCCATTAAGCGTGGTCCAATGCGTTTAATTGCAAACACCATTCTGGTTTCTCGGTAGTTGAAGCCTCTGGGTACTGTTTCATCGCGTCCCATCGGTCAGGGGGCGGAGGGACATCATCGAAGAGCACCAGTGATGCTTGCTGCAGTAGATCGAAAGTTTTGTCTGCTTGCGCTTCATCAACCCCAGTTGGACTTGCTTACACGCGGGACGTATTACGGTTCTCTCTGTGCTCACTTCGAGCACACGCTCATTCAACCGTTTAGTACCAGCAACGAACAGTAAAATGTCCAACTCAGGCTGGAAGCCTAAGCCACTTGGATCCAAATGAGTCAGGAGCAAGCGATCTACTTCTTGCCTTCGCGTACTGCATTGAAGTACTCGCGGGTGTGGTCGCGTTGGGACTTTGGTAGCGGCGAATCGTCCAGTGCCTCGGGCTCTTCGGTGAGCGACGTCAGCACCGCTTCTTGGACTTCGATTTGCGTCGTGCCTTTGCGATTCTCGCCACCCACTTGGCCACCGTACACAGTTTCGCCCTTTTTCATTTTGTCGCGAACGCGTGAATCAAAAGTATCGACATCGGTTTCTTCTTCCGGCCGGTCGCCTTGACCCTTGCCCTCGCCCAAACCGCTGCCAGGGATTTTTCCCATTTTCCCCATCGAACCCATGCATTTGCTGCAGCCATCGCCATTGCATTGGCTGCAGGTCATCTGCGACTTCGATTGCGACAAACTGTCCATGAGCTCGTCGAGGTCCTTGAGTTCAGCATCTTGCTGGTTCATCTTCTGTAGTTGGCTGGCCATCTTACCAAGCTGCTCTTTAGCAGCCTGCATGTCGCCTTCTTTCATAGACTGCTGAGCCTTTGAAAGGGCGTCAGCCATTTGTTGCATCTGAGCCATTTGAGCGTCCTGAGCTTGAGCTTGCTCGAGTTTACGCTGCAATTGAGCCGCTTTCTGCATATCACCGGCCGCCTCCGCTTTTTTGATTTGTTCTTGCAAAGCCTGCTTGTTTTGCTCATGGGCTTGAGCAGCATCCGCCATTGCCTGCTCGATTTTCTCAAGTTGCTTTTGAAGCTGTTGCATGTCAGCGGGGCTCATCTCGCCGGCTTCCATTTTCTTTACCATCTGTTGGAGCGATTCTTCCGCTTTGTCAAAGTCGCCTTTCTTTAGCGCATCGGCCAGTTTCTCGGCTGGACCAGCTTCAAACTTTTCCAGGTTCTGAAGATTACGCTTCAGGTTCTCGGCACTTCCCATCTCATTGCGACGTTCTTCAAGCTGCTGCTTGATGTCGTTCAGCTTGGCAAGCGATTGTTTGGTGTCGAGCTTGTTGTCTTTCTGTAACTTCGCCAGTTCGCCTTCCAGCTTCTTGAAGAAGTCAACTTCAAGATCGGATAGGCCATCCTTTTCAGCTTGCTCACGTTTCTTTTTGATTTGATCCAAAAGCGGCTTGGTGGAGTTCTTGATTTGCTTGATGGTCGTCTTGGAGTCTTTGCTGGCAATCTCTTCAGGTGCAGAACGATTCGGTGCGTACCAGAGAGCAGCCCCCAACAAGGCAGGAATCAGTGGCAGCATCAAATTGCGGCGCAGTCCCCATTGGAACTTATCGCGCACATCCAATTTCCCGGCGCGTTTCTGCGCATCGGCAGCCAAAGCCTGGCCGAGTTCCGATTCCCGATCTTCTTTTGACATCACGAGCACACTTGATAAGCGCTCACGTAAGCCGAACCGACGATCGATCTCAACTGCTGCATCGGCCAGAGTCGGACGACCAACCAACGTTAAGACCAGATTGATGATGAGTGCCAGAGCCGCGCATCCACCCGCCCAGCTTGCAAACCAAATGACACTGTCGACGGGCAGGTATATCGTTTTAGGTAGTCCGATGGCGACAACCGCCAGCAACAATCCGAGGGAAAGGGTCCATGGCAAATAAGCGAAAAAACGTTCCGCTAAAAGCCGACGGCGTGCAATGCGGGATTGCTTGCGAATTTGGTCCATAAAGTCAACCCTCTAACAAAGTTGCTTGCGGAAAGTGCCGTAAGGTGAGAAGCTACACCCACAGTATATCGGTGCGATTAAAATAGGTGCAAATCAACAATGCAGTAATTTCGAAAATTTTCCCTGCGATTTTCCGAAAAACCCGCCTAAAGTCTCTGTAGGAGTCCTCAGGAGTCCTACCGAGCCTTTTGCCGAGCCTTTTGCCGAGCGGCTCAGCAGGAGGCTTCGCCCCACAGCTCTAAACATCTTTTGGTAGTGCGATCCATCATAACGGGAGAGCGACGCTCCTGCGGAGCTTTGTCGGGCGGCCATTTTGCGTCCACAAGCACTTGGGGCCGAACTCGATGCCGAAAAAAGCTCGGCAGGAGCCTCGCTCTCCCGACCTGTGTTTTCATTAGTCAAAACGCAAACAAAGATACAGAACATTCGCTATTTGCGACGCTTCTTGTCCTTGCGGCTGTCGCGCTGCGTTGCCGAACGCACGGCTGGTTTTTCGAGCATTGCGCGCAAATCATCTAACCGGGATCGCATTGCCGACTTTTCGGGAATTGGCTCAACCGGTTGGCGACCACTTTTGCGGTTCATGTCTGCCTCGGCCCTCGAGGTTGACTTGGTCCCAATGATCGGCTTCGCCCCTCCACGCTGGCCACTGCCACCTTTGTCGCTGCCGCCTTGTCCGACACTCAGGGCATTGGATGGTGGCGTGAATCGCTTCACAAGCTTGCGCTCGACTAACGACCAAATACTCGATGTGATGAAGTAGATACACAGCCCGCTGGGTACCTTGAAGAACAACACTCCCATAAAGACGGTCATGATCTGCATCATGTTTTGCGTCATCTGAGTTTGTTCATCCGTCGCTTTGGGCATCAAGATCTTTTGTTGCAACAAGAACAACGACACGGTCACTAACGGCAATATGTTAAAGTACGGTCCGAACCAACCGGTACCACGCCCTGCCAGTATTTCGGGCATCCAACTGCCCCAATGCATCAGCATGTCTGGGCTCGCGAGATTTGAGCACCAATCAAGGCCAGGGATCAGCGGTTCTTGGCGCAGCGAAATGTCGACGCTCAAACAGCGATACAATCCAAGAAAGATCGGCAACTGGATGAACATTGGCAAGCAACCTGCCAGCGGCTGAAACTTGTGCTTTTTGTACAACTCCTGCATCGCTTTGCCGCGCTTCTCCATGTTGTCTTTGTAAAGTTCGTTGATTTTCTTCAACTCAGGTTGCATCTCTTGCATTCGCTGAGCGCTCATCGCAGCTTTGCGACTGAGGGGGAACATGGCACCGCGCACCACCACCGTCAGCATAATGATCGCGATACCGTAGTTGTGAACGATCGCGTAAAAGAAGTGCAGGATCTTAGACAACGGTATAGCTACATAGGGGAACCAACCGTATTCAATTGCGCGACCCAAGCCATGCAGTTCAAGTAGATCAGGGACCTTAGGGCCAATAAAGACTTGGTAACGCTGCGAGACTTCGGACCCTGGCGCCACGCTTTGTTCAACGGTGTCGAACCAAAAAGAAGTGTTCGCCCCCTGAATCTGTGATTTATTGATAGCGTTGACATCGGCGATCACCGACGACGCAGCTTGTCGCAAGTTGGTTAACGACAGTGGTTTTTCTGGGTGGGGCAACATCGAGGCGCAAAAATACTGAGCGTCCAGGCCGATGTACTTCAAGCTCCGAATGTCTGCAGCTTCGTTTTCTGAGAAGATCAGTTTGTCAGGCATTTTCGGAGTTTTCTTCGCATCCGCAACCAGCTCACGCGTGCCGAGCATATTGTGGCTATTCGCGACAGAATTGTAGATTACATCGCGTTGCCCTGCACCGGAAAACATTTTTGGACTGATCTTTACCGAGTACCACCAACCCTCAAGCGTTAGTCCATTGAGCCCCTGCTGGCGAAA
>JAYVHC010000193.1:0-7194 GCA_043771575.1 Planctomycetia bacterium | reverse complement strand
CGTGAAGGTTTCGATGGCTTGCCAGTTTTTTCGCCTGATGGAAATCAACTGGTTTGGACAAGCAACGGCGGTTCAACTAATTCACAGCTCTGGGAGTCGACTTGGAATCATGATGCAGCACGAGACTCGCTGAAATTGAGTTCAACTCAAGCAACTGCGGACAGTCTTGCCCAGGCTGCCGAAGCTAAACAAACAACTGCGCCTGAGTTCGCGGCGGCAGATGTGGGTCGCCATGTGGATTACCTGTGCCGACCGGAACTTGGCGGACGATTGACCGGCACCGAGGGTGAACAGAAGGCAACCGCCTATGTGGCAGCGTATCTTGAAAGCCTAGGATTCAAACCCGCCGGTCGCGATGGAACGTTTTTCCATGAATTTGAATTTACTTCGGACGTAAAGCTTGGCGAGAACAATCACTTGCAAGTCGGTGACAAGTCGTATCAAGTCGATCGCGATTGGCGGCCCGTTTTCTTTTCAAAGGCCGGACGCGTGGAGCCGACGGAAGTTGTTTTCGCTGGCTACGGCATTGTGGCACCCCAGGATGGAGATCAAGCGGAATACGACAGCTACGTTCACCTCGATGTGCGAAATAAGTGGGTGTTGGTGTTTCGCCAAATGCCGCAAGGGATCTCGGCAGAACGACGCCAAGCACTAAATCGTTACAGCGACCTCCGATACAAAGCCATGGTGGCCCGCGATCGCGGTGCGACTGGATTGATCGTCGTCAGCGGCCCGACCAGCCAAGTTCGCAATCAGCTGGTTCCACTGAACATTGATGGGACCCTGGGCACTTCAAGTATTTCCGTAATCAGCGTTTCAGACGCCGTTGCCAGCGAGTGGTTCAAGTTGGCTGAGATGGACTTGGCCGAAGAGCAAAAGTCCTTGGATGGAGGCGAAATGGCCATGGGTGTCGAGTTGCCAAAAGTTAAGATTAGCGCTGAAGTCGACGTCAAACCCGTGACAAGTCGCGGTCGAAACGTGCTGGCCTTGTTGCCTGCAGGTAAAGAGGCGGCCCGCGAAATGATTGTGGTGGGGGCTCATATCGATCACCTCGGAACCGGCAAAGGTGGCTCGCTCGCCCGTGAAGATGAGATCGGCGGAACGCATCGCGGCGCTGACGATAACGCCTCGGGCGTTGCCAGCGTTTTGGAAATTGCCCAATATTTGGCCAACGAACACTCGAGCGGCAAATTAAACATGAAGCGGGTTGTGTTGATCGCTCTTTGGAGCGGCGAAGAGTTGGGTTTACGCGGTTCGCAAGCGTTTGCGGATGATTTTGCTACACTCTATCCAAGCCGCAAGCCAATGCATCCGCACGCTGCGGCAGCGGACCAAGTGGCGAACGTTGATGCCGCGGCGGCGCACGCGGCTGGTACTGCGGCAACGTCGCTTTATCCGCAGGTTGCTGCTTGTTTGAACCTAGATATGGTCGGACGCTTACGCGAACAATTGGTTTTGCAGGGACTTGGTTCTTCATCCTACTGGACAGGTGCCATCGAGCGACGAAACGCGGTCGTGAAACTGCCGTTGACGCTGCAAAGCGATTGCCATTTGCCTACCGATGCCAGCACCTTCTTTCTGCACGGTGTGCCCATTCTCTCTGCTTTCACGGGCTCGCACTCCGAATACCATACGCCGCGCGATACGCCCGACTTGTTGAATTACCAAGGCGCCGCTCAAATCTCTCGTTTGATGGCTTTGATCACCCGCGACTTGGTTCAAGCAGACAGCCCGCCTGATTACCAAGAACAAGCGGCTCAACCCGAGATGCGAGCCAACCTGACGGCTTACCTGGGGACGGTACCCGACTACGCCAAGGGTGACATAAAAGGGGTCGCCCTGGGCGGAGTTACCAAAGGTGCTCCCGCCGAAAAGGCTGGCATGCGGGCTGGGGACATTATCATCGAACTGGCAGGTAAAAAGATCGAGAATATTTACGATTACACCTTCGCGATCGAAGCGCTCAAGGTCGGCGCTGCGATCAAGGCGAAAGTGAAACGCGGCGAAGAAGTGATTGAGTTGGAGGTAGTGCCCGCGTCGCGTCAATAATCGCAAGTGCTCGTGGCCGAGTTGCTCCGCAACTCGGAACCATTGTCTGATTATCGGCCGTCGTTTTCCTGTGCGTAGTCGAGTCGCGGAGCGACTCGACCACATTCATTCACAACCGCTTCGGGATACATACGAAAATAGCGTAACTTGAAAGCTGACGCTTCGGGTTGCGATTTATTTGCACAACTTTGCAGCTAGACTTTTTCAGCAGCCTGCCAGCCGAAACGCTAGAATGCTCAAAAAGGTTAATCGCTCACCGTTACCAACAACCCAAATTTTTTTGCAATCGGCCCGCCGTGAACCCAAAACTGAATCGACTGTTTTTGCTATTTTTGCTATTTTTGCTGTTCCCTGTGACGATTGCCGCGGCTCAGGAAAAGCCGGATAAAGCACCGTCGGTTGCAAAACTCGATCCAGCCATGGATGTGAACAAACTGGCGGCGGCGAATCTTGATTGGCACGACGTTGCGACTTGGGGCGTCGAAGGTCGCATCCTGCCTGACCAGGAACGTCAGCAATGGTTCGATCGCTTGCCAAGTTCCGCTGAGGGTAAGGTGACGCCGAGCGTGTGGAGTCTCAGTCGGGATAGCGCTGGCATGATGGTGCGTTTTAAGACGGATGCGACTGCGATTTCTGTCCATTACAAATTGAAGAAGAGCGCGCTCGGTATGCCTCATATGCCAGCGACAGGCGTGAGCGGAGTGGATCTGTATGCGCGCGATAGCGAAGGAAAATGGAAGTGGGTTCAAGTCACCAAGCCCGCGACTCAAGAGGTGCAGGCGGAAATCATCAAGGGGCTCGCATCGGGTTTACGCGAATATGCTGCGTACCTGCCGCTCTACAATGGCGTCGAATTTATGAACATCGGTGTCGCGAAGGGGAGCATGTTCGAAGGGCTCGCACCGCGTGGAGAGCCGATAGTGTTCTACGGAACGAGCATTACGCATGGAGCGTGTGCGAGTCGACCAGGCATGGTACATACTGCGATTTTAGGGCGACGCTTGGACATGCCGGTCGTCAATCTCGGATTCTCTGGCAACGGCCGGATGGATAAAGAGGTCGGCGACTTCTTGGTGCAGCTCGATGCGTCCGCGCTGGTTATCGATTGCTTGCCGAATATGGGACCAGCCGATGTGGCAGCGAAATGCGTGCCGCTGGTGAAGCAGTTGCGAGCCGCCAAGCCGTTAATTCCGATCATCCTGGTGGAAGATCGACGATTCACGAACGACTGGATCACTCCCGACAAGCACAAGTTTCACTCTGAAAACCATGCAGCGCTTAACGCCGCGTTTTCTCAATTGCGCAGCGAAGGCATCATGCACTTGTACTACATTCGCGGCGATAAACTCTACGGCGACGATACCGAAGGCGCGACCGACGCATCCCATGCCAATGATCTTGGGTTCATGCGTCAAGCCGACATATTTGAACCGGTGCTGCGCGAAGCGATCACTGTATTCCATGAAGTTGCACAGCGACAAAGCGGAAAGTAGTGCACTGTCACAGACGAAAACGTGGGTTTGTTTAATCAGCCGGAACGCGTTAGCGTCCGGTTTTTGTCGTGTAAACCGGATGCTAACGCACACCGGCTGATCCTGTAAAAGTCAAGCAAACCTGGGATAGATTCCCCATTAGGAGCATTGTCCACTATGAACAAGGTATTTCTTCCCGTGCTGGCACTGTTCTGCGGTGCCACACTCACGTATGTCGATTCCCGACCTAACTGGGACGATACCAGCATCACTGCGTTGGCGATTTTCGTGACTTGTGGTGTGCTCGCCTTTGCAGCGCCACACCGATGGTGGCTCTGGGCAGTCGCCGTCGGCATTTGGATTCCTCTATTGGAGATCATCCGGACTCAGAATTTCGCGGCGATTTTGGCGCTCGTCGTTGCCTTTATCGGAGCGTTTTTGGGAATGTTGGTTCGAAATGTCATGTTGAGTAAAGCGGCAATTTCGCACTGACACGAAGGTAACTACAATTGAGCCTCGCTTGTTGGGGGCAAGGCGTGAAGCGTATGCCAGTTATCATTTTGCTTGAATCCTTTCGATTTTCTCATGAGGTCCAACTTTGATTATTGGTGTGCCGGCCGAAGTGAAGCAGGACGAATACCGTGTGGCGATGTTACCGGTAGGCGTTGAAGAATTAACGGCGCGCGGTCATAAGGTAATCTTTCAAGCCGGCGCTGGACTTGGCTCTGGCCTTGCTGATCATGCTTACCTGGAAGCAGGCGCTCAGCTGGTTGCGAGCATTGAAGATGTCTACAGTGCGGCAGACCTGATCGTTAAAGTTAAAGAGCCGCAGGCGAACGAGTTCTCGCTGATTCGATCGGGCCAAAGCCTGTTCACCTATTTCCATTTTGCAGCCAGTCGCGACCTGACAGATGCGATGCTCGCAAGTGGTGCGAACTGCTTGGCCTACGAAACTCTCGAAGACGAACGTGGTCGCTTGTCATTGCTCACGCCGATGAGCGAAGTGGCGGGTAGGATGAGCATCCAGGAGGGCGCCAAATTCCTCGAACGACCCCAGCAGGGTCGAGGTATTTTGCTGGGTGGAGTTCCCGGTGTACCGCCCGCAAACATCCTGATTCTAGGCGGCGGCATCGTGGGATCGAACGCGGCCAAGATCGCGGCCGGTTTTCGCGCGGATGTGAATATTCTCGACGTTAACATGGATCGCTTGCGTTATCTCGATGACGTTATGCCTCCGAACGTCAATGCGCTGTACAGTGACCGGCATACCATCCGCGACCAATTGAAGTTGGCGGACTTAGTAATCGGTGCGGTCTTGATTCCGGGCGCTAAAGCACCGCATCTGGTTAGGCGCGAAGATCTACTGCTTATGAAACCGGGTTCGGTTGTGATCGATGTCGCGATCGACCAAGGTGGATGCTTTGAAACCAGCCATCCGACGACTCATAAGAACCCAACCTATATGGTCGACGACGTGTTGCACTACTGTGTAACCAATATGCCTGGCGCAGTGGGTCGCACCAGTACGTTTGCGCTGTGCAACGTGACGCTGCCATGGGTGATGAAGATTGCTGATACAGGCGTGAGCGAAGCGGTAAAGAAATATCCACCTGTTCGTACGGCCGCGAACGTAATGCAAGGTAAAGTTACTAACCGCGCGGTCGCCGAAACGTTTAACTACCCCTTGGCTGATTCTTGAGAGTGTGACGAAGCACATGGGTCAGCATCCCGAGGCGGACTTTTCAGCGTCTCTGAGATGCGCTGCTACATGGTAAATCTCCAGCTGCCGGTCGCCTAAATGTTTTATCCTAGCGTCGTTAATTTGGTTTTTGATTCCTAGTGTTTCCTACGTAAGATCCCATGATGTCGCATTCGCAAACCCACTCGACAACTCATCCAGCCGCAGTTCAGTGGATTGGCGGCTACGATGGCCATTTGCAACTGATCGATCAAACCTGTTTGCCGCGCGAGTTGAAGCTGATCGAGTGCGACGATGTTGGAACGGTCTGGGAAGCGATCAAGATGCTGCGCGTGCGTGGAGCCCCGGCGATCGGTATCGCGGCGGCCTATGGAGTTTGCGTGGCGGTGCGGACCCGTCCACCGGAAACTGTCGCCAGTCTCGCCCTTGAAGCCGCCACAAGCCTTGCGACCAGTCGACCGACTGCGGTCAATCTGTTTTGGGCGCTCGATCGTATGCGCGCGGTCATTGCAAGGCATAACCAATCGTCCTTGGACGGCGAGCGACTGCGAGCCGCCTTGTTGGATGAAGCGAAGGCAATCCATGAAGAAGATCGTGCGATGTGTCATGCAATTGGCCGTCACGGTGCGGTGTTGATCCCCGATAACGCCACGCTGCTCACCCATTGCAATGCGGGTGGATTAGCGACTGCTGAGTATGGGACAGCACTGAGCGTCATGTTTACGTGCCAGGATCAAGGAAAGCGTCTGCGAGTTTTCGCCGACGAAACTCGGCCGCTTTGGCAGGGCGCTCGCCTGACGGCGTTTGAATTGCATCAGCGCGGTATCCCCACCACGATCATTTGCGATTCGATGGCCGCACATGTGATGCAAACTCAAAAAATTGACGCAGTGATTGTTGGAGCAGATCGCATTACAGCTCGCGGAGACGTCGCCAACAAAATTGGTACCTATGGTTTGGCGGTAGTCGCTAAACACCACGGCGTACCGTTCTATGTCGCCGCACCGAGCAGTACTTTTGATCTAACACTTTTGAACGGTTCAGAGATACCGATCGAGCAGCGCAGCCCCGAAGAGGTCGTCATGCCCTATGGCCAGCACGTCGCTCCTGACGGAGTGGGCGTTTACAACCCAGCCTTCGATGTAACGCCTGCGGAATTGGTTTCGGCATTGATCACCGAACACGGTGTGATCAACGACGTCAATTTTGAAAACATCGCATCGCATTTTCGGAACGTCAGGCAGACTAATTAGCTGATCGGCGGATGGAGATTTACCACGTAGCAGCGGATCTTCGAGACGCTGAATTGTCCGCCTCGGAGATGCGGACCCACGTGTTTGGTCGCACCCGGCAGGAGCGACTTACGGAACGGCTAGCCTGCGGGAGAATTAAATCGTGCGGTTTATGCAAAACGTACTATTGGTGCTCGGTGCCTCGGCACTCGGGCTTGTTTCGTGCGTAGTCTTCGTGTTTTTCTTAGTGCTGGTGCTTCATACGACGCGGCCTGGAGAAGATCCGAGTCTCGACGGGGGGGCTGCCATTCTATTTGCATTTCTCGGTTTTTGGGGCGGCATTTTCGGAGCTGTCGTGGGTCAGCCGTCAAGGCAAATCGCGTTTCATTTTGACGTTGCTCGCCCGGTCCATCACCGCAGTCCAGTTCCATGCGGTCAGTTAGATGCTGGCTGATCAGGGTCTCTATCTCCTGGGCGACCGCGACCTCATCGAAGTCCCTACTGAAACTCAAAGCAGTTGACGACCGCTATTAGCCGACGCGCTAACCCCAACACGCCCTTCGCAATGCCTCAGAGCGTGCCACCCGTGCCCCCCAAAGTCAAGGTTGGGAAAAGAGTAGAGCAATTGCTTCTGCAAACGATTGGGACAATCGTTCTAGTGCGCCTTTGAAGGCGTTTGATCAGCAGGGTGGAAGTCCCTGTCAGGGTAACGTTACCGCCCTGAATCCTACGGTAACTGCGT
>JAYVHC010000192.1:0-6038 GCA_043771575.1 Planctomycetia bacterium | reverse complement strand
CATCGCCGCAACGGATCCAACTGCTGCCAGGACATCGACATTACCGTTGTGTTCTACCGTCGGATTGAAGTCTACCGTCCCTGAAAATTGTCCTACAACGAACATACAGCCAGATTGGTCGGTTGCGATACCCGATGCTATGTCGTTCCCGGTGGACCCAATCCGAAGTGCGTAGTCGAAACTAGGCGCCACAAGTTCACGATGCTCCAAATCTAGGTTTTTTTTCCATTCAGCGGCTTTGGACGCGATCCCTAAAACTTCATAAAGCTCAACGACGTTTGGCAGAGCTTCAGTCAGAAAGTTCTTGCATGAGTTGGGGGATCATGGCCTCGCATTCTTTCATCCCTTCGTAGCCGGCGATGAGCAGCGGTTCAGCTTCAGCGTATTTCGTTTGTCCCACCAGACTATCTCCGAGCAAACTCATCGTTCGAAACGTAGTCCAAGCTTTCGGCTCGCTCTTCTCGCGAATCACGAGGCCCTAAGCCTCTGACAATATTTTCGAGGATCAATTTGGCGGCAATTAGAAACAGTCGAAAGAGACTTCGCATCGAGTGTACTGACACGCTTGCTTGGGCGAGGCGGATCGACTTCGCAAATCATCCGCCGCATCTCGTCAACGCGACGCTGCGTAACGATTCGCTTTCGAACGGTGTTCGGCCGGAGAGGATTTCATAAAGCACGACGCCCAATGAGTAGACGTCGCTACGAGTATCGATGTCGATACTGCTTTGCGTAGCCTGCTCAGGGCTCATGTAAAGCGGCGTGCCAATTATTTGGCCAACATCGGTATGAAAGAGATTGTCGACTAGATCCTGCCCGATCGCTTTGGCCACACCGAAATCGATCACTTTAGGGATTGGCGTGACGTCATGCATTTCGACGAGCAAGTTACTGGGTTTGATATCGCGGTGAATTAATCCTTTTTGATGGGCGTGTTGAACCGCTTGGCAAATGGTAATGAACAATTGCAATCGCTCATGCGTGTCCAGCTTCTGATGATCGCAGAATTCAGTGATGGGACGGCCCGTGACTAGCTCCATAACGAAAAAGGGCCGTCCGGCTTCGATGGCGCCACCATCTAGAACTTTAGCGACATTGGGATGATTCAAGCGCTGTCGCCTGCAATGTCTGGCCCGGCTTCTCATGAGCAAGCTTCGCCGCCGCCAACTTCCGCAATTCGCCATAAACGAGCGGCAACAACTGCTCAGCAGCCGACGGATCGCCGGATTCGATTTGCGAGAGTATACGGGTGACGTCGGTCAAAATGGTACCTCTGCAAGAAAATCTCATCGCGGAAAGCGACTGGTGATTTTTCTCGAGTGCCTCAGTTTAACACTATCCAAAAGCCTCAGGCAATTCGTACGCGTCGACTTTGTCGTGATTGGGGCAGGAACAACGGCGTTTCCTAAATGTCTGGCGAGTTACATCGTTTGCAATGAGCCCTGAGCCGATTTTCTTCCTTCTTTCAATGCGCAATTGGACAGCGCCACTTGGTCGCGCAGTAGACGCCCGAAGCGCAAGCGAGTGAATGAGTTGCGGGGGTTCACTCGCTTGCGCTTCGGGCTTGTATACCGAATGCTATCGAACCAATCCTCCGTCAAAGTTGATGCAATTTCCCCAGTCTTTGTTTAAAGAAATGTTGACGCAGACGGCAAAATGCTCAAGGATGGAAAAGTCGCTTCCGATAAACAAGAAAGCGAATAATCCTAAAGTTCAGGTTCAGCGTCTTTGCACACTGACGAGGTACGACGGGATGTTCGCGAACGTTAGGCCAGATTCGCTAAGGCACCCAAGCCAACATAAGGACCGATTGCTATGCCAGGGACGGCATCATCACAGATTCAATCGCGGTCGAACAGCAAAGCTCGACCCTCCGCAAATGTTCGGGCTGCAAACTTGGTGGCCAATACGCCGGTTTTGTTTCGGTTACCAGCCATTCTGAACTCGCCGCCTCAAAACCTTGCGGTATCCATCGTGGCAGGAGTCGCCAGCTTACCAACGGCGACTCTTTCGGCTGTCGCCCAGTCGTCCGCTCAAGCGTCTGCCACGCCGGCTGAAGTATCCAATGAAGCCATGGTGGACACGCAAGTCCCACTGCAGCGTACTTGGTGGGAGCATTGGTCGAGTGGCATTGTGTTGATTGTGTTGTTAATCGCGTTAGCCACCGCCAGCATAATGGCTTGGCAAGGCAATAGCAAAAGCAATTCAAAATTAATGGCCGACACGAAGAAAGAAAACGAATTGTCGCGCGATTTATCCAACATTGAGGTACCGAAGCTAAAAAATCCGAAACTGGAATTGCCTGTCTCCACCAAATCGAATTCATCCGCTGAAAAACAGGAAACATCCAGCGTCCAGAGCAGCACAACCAACCTGAAATCCAGCGAAGACTTGGATTTATCGCTCATTCCAGACGGAGTGCTTAGCCGGAGTCCCGATGCGTCAGCCATGTTGGTGCCTGCCGCAGTGCCTGTGTCGCACGCGACTGCTTCACTCCAGCAACCCGTCGTAAAAGCGCAAGAACCACTGTTTGGAGACGAGGGACCGGCACCCACAAAGCCCAATATTTCCGGGCAACCCGCGTCGACTGCCACTCAACTGAATTCACTCAACACTGCCAACCCATCCGTATGGGACAGTTCAAAATCAAGCTCACAGCCATCAACCAAGCCGTTGACACTTGCCTTGAGCGGCGCCGCTGCCAGCGGCGTTGCAGCTAGCTCGCTCACTGAAACGACCGAGCCGACGAACGATACTTCTACCAGAGTATCTGCGACGCTTACCAGCCAAGCTACCACGAGCGGCTCGCCGGCGGAATCCTCGCTCGCTCCACCAAATATGCAATATGCGGTGACTAAGACTGCGACGCCAGAGTTGGACCAAGCCGCGTTGTTCGCGTCGTACCGGCAATATGCGACTACTGACATGTCCGCACCCACGGAATCAATTGGCAATCGTTACAAAACTGCCGCCACGCAACCGCAGCCCACGCAACCGCAGCCCACACAACAGCAGCACAGCCCGCAAGCCAACAGTCAACCAGCACCTGCAAGCAACAACTACACTTTGCAACCGAATCAAAACAATGCGCCGAATGTAGCCGCGCAGTCGCAAACCACACTTCCACAATACTCTGCCCAAACATACCAAATTCCGCAGTACCAAATTCCGCAATACCAAAACCAACAATACGTGCCGCAGAACCAAAGTCAGCCGCTGTACGCACCACAAACTCAACCGAGCACGCAGTATCCGACTAGCGTGCCAACGTCGAGTTCTCAAGGGCTGAGTTTGCAATACCCTGGCGCGCAAGTTCCTTACAACGGACCACAAGGGGCTTCACAACCCAACGCCTTGCAACTGCCGTCCGGTCCCATTGGAGGTTACGGATACGCGCCGCCAAACTCACCTAATGGTACAACGGGCGGTGTACCGTTCAACACGTCAAATCGCGGCACGTCAAACAGCGGCACGTCGAACCCGGGTTCGTCGAATCCCCTTAGCTATCCATCTTTACGGTAACCCAATTGTAAATGCTCTCGCGTCAGAAATGCGAAATTGCTATTACTGCCCACTGAGTTAACTACGATCATGAGACCATCCGCATCGGAGCGAGCGACATGCAAAATAGCTTGAACCAAGCCTTTATTCGAGCATACGCGAAGGAGCGTGATGCCGTGCATGCGCAAGCCGTTAGCAGTGCAGCGGACTCCCGGGCGGCCCTCCTACGCGCCAACGAGGAACTGATGCTTCGCGTCGATACCGCGACTGTAGAAATCCCCCGCGCGCATGTTACCGGCCGTCCAGCGATCAGTCAAAAAGCGCTCACACCTGCACTGGCTGCGGGCTCAGCTGCTCCCTTGCATGCCACAGCCGTTCGTACTGAAGCGGACGAGTTGCGAGCCTCGATCGCGTCCGAAATGCTGCGAGCTGGCGGATGGCAAAGTGAACAAATAGCGGCACTGGGCGCAATCGCCGCCTACGCAGCGGCTGGGCCGATCGCGACTGAGCCAACTCGTGCGCCGCTGACGAAGCCGATTGTGGCGACCATAGCCGAAGACGCCGAACCGCTGTCAAAGAGAGTGGAACGAGATTCTAAATCGCTTGATCTTGATACAGACTCCTCAAGGTTCTTCACGCGTAAAGCAGCGCGGCCTTTGCCTCCCGAATATGCTTCTCCGAGCAAGTTGGGTTCGATTGTCCGACTCGATAAACCGCTTGCAGGTAAGACACCCCCGGAACCTCCACAACCCGTTTCAAAAGCGTCTCTAAAAGACGATCCTAACCTAGCAACAGACGGCGGCGTATCTCCAGCCGCTGAAAAACAACCAGCACAAACTTTTGCGACGACCATGCCCAGGGTGGATTCGGCGGCGAACGTGTCCAGGTCACATGCTTCAGCAGAGGCCAAGCAAGTCGAACGAGAACTGCGACAAGCCAAAGTGCGGGTCTTCAATCCGATTTGGGAAGTCGATCAACTGCAATGGCCAGAAGTATGCGTGAAACTGATGAACGCTCGCATGAATAGCTTGAATCATGTGACTAAACACTTGGCCGAAGCATGCCAGGAAGGCTTGCAGGTGCTGGCCGTGACCAGTCCCGAGGGCGGTGAAGGTCGTACCACCGTCGCTTGTTGCTTGGCAATGCTGGCCGGAAGTCGCGGCTTGAAGGTCGCAATCGTGGATGGCGACATTGAGAACCCAACTTTGAGCCTCCAAACTAACTTGGAGATCGAGAACGACTGGCAATTTGCGATTATGAATCATTTGCCACTTGAGGAAGTTTCCGTTCACTCAATCGACGACCAAATCACCTTGGTTCCGTTGCTCGGTCCAGTGGATCAAAACGAATTGCCATGCAGTGACCAGAGAATTGCTGACATGTTTATCGAGTTGTCAGAAAGTTTCGACTTGGTGATTCTCGATATCGGACATATGAACTCGCCTAATGGATTGATGAGTACGCTGGCGGAACAGGGAATCATTAACGCGGCCATCGCCGTCATCGATCACCGCAACTCGTCAACACAGCGTATCGAAACTTGCATTCGCCGTATCCGACAAACCGGTGTCAGCTCGATTGGGTTAGTCGAAAATTTCGCTGCCTAATCAGCAGTGAGTGCGCATCAGCCTTACCGCTTCCAGCTCGCAATAGTTATCAGGACCAAGCAACATGTACCAAGAATATTGGAAGCTGAACGGCCGCCCTTTTGAAAATCGTTGCGATTCCAAATACTATTATCCAGCTGAAACACACCAAGCGGCCTTACTTAAGTTGCACTACGCGATTGAGAATCGCCGTGCGGCCGCGATGCTCTGCGGACCCGGCGGCATTGGAAAATCGCTGGTTGTGAACACCTTGAAACGACAGTTGTCAGACCAATTTCGCCCCATTATCCACCTTGTGTTCCCGGCCCTCGACCACCATCAGTTGATTCGCCATATCGTGGACCAAATCGATGGCAATGGTGAAGATGCCCTTGTTGCGCGCGAAGCTGCAAACGACTTGGCGCGATTCGAACGCTTTTTGCGGAGCAACCTCCAGGCCAATCGTCACTCAGTTATCATCGTTGACGAGGCGCATTTGCTCGAACAAAACGGGCTGTTGGAGCCGTTGCGATTGTTGTTAAACGTTGCCGCCAATGAATCCGAAGGAGAATCTGCCTGGACGCTGGTGCTTGTCGGCCAACCAACCCTACTTTCGCACGTCGAACGCTACCCATCACTCGACGAACGTTTGTCAGTCAAGTGTATGTTGAATCGCTTTCTACCGGAAGAAACCAGTTCGTACATTCAACATCGAGTGCGAGAATCCGCTGCGAATGCTGAGCGGATTTTTGATCTCGCTGCGATGGAGCGTATTCACATGTTAACGCAGGGTATTCCACGGCGCATCAATCGGCTCTGCGATCTCGCACTTATGGTCGGTTTTGCCGAAGATCGAAGTATAATCAACAGTGACATGGTCGACAGCGTCCACAGCGACTTAGCAGCACCTGCCAGCGTGTAATTGATGTACGCTACCAGCTAAGTAACCGG
>JAYVHC010000191.1:0-4702 GCA_043771575.1 Planctomycetia bacterium | reverse complement strand
TCATCCATTTCCCGAAACTTGAAGACTCCGTAATAGGGCCCGGCACCGCCGTTTCCAACTTCTGTGATAAATCGGCGATAGTCTTCGGGAAGTTCAAGGCCACTTTTCGCTTCAAAATTGGCGATGACCGATTTCCGAACGACAGGATTGAGCTCGAAACGATGTGTTTCGGCACCAAAGATTTTGGGAAGCCGCGTGGCGCTTCGGCACCGTGCAATATCTTCGCGAATTGATTCGATGGTAGCGGGCATCGGACTTGTAATTGGACAACATATCCGGGACTTCAAATAACTCAGCAGTAAAGGACTCTCCGTCCAGTGACGTGTTATTGAGCCACATAAACGCGCTGTTACCACCGTCCGACAACTGGGCCTTGATGAGCGCGTCAGCGCGTGGAGTTCCATCAGCGGGGAGCATCCCTCGGAATTGCTCGATCGTACTCAATGCGTCGTGGATTGACTGTTGGTATGCGGGATCACTGGCGCGTACCTGCTCAAACCGAGGACCGGGATCAAGCTCGGGTTCGCGGCCCATTCGGCGGCGAGTCATCTGCCAATCGTACCAACAGTTTTCAGGGTCAATGTCACGATACCCGCGACTCTCATCCATTTTGTGGACGACATCTGCATACGCCATCTCGCACTCAACGTTGTCGCGAATGGCGTGGACTTCCTCCCTATACAGTGGCTCACCCTTTTTGTCTTCAGCGTGAATGAGGAGGACGACAAGCGCGGGCATAAAGACGGGAAACAAATCGTCGTCAGAATCCATCGTCGAGCCTTTCCGATAATCCAATTTACCGCAGAGCCTTGCCGCTTCGCCGAAGCTTCATCACAATCTGGCGACGAATTGTTGTGCAGCGTCCTGAATAACGATTCCGTCGGCACAATCCAACCCAGGAGACCAGCCATGGAGTTCGCACATCTTGGAAAACTCAAAGTTGATCCTGAAGTCGACGAACGGCTGATCAGCAAGAAGTTTCCGGTTCCGTTTCTCAATGGAACACCTGTCAGGTTTGTCATCGAAAGTGTCGAGGAGGATCCACGCCCGAAGGACTTTGAAGAAGCTGTGGGCAACTTCCTACAACTTGGCAAAGCGGCACGCGATCATGCGGCAAGGCGGGTGTGTGCTCATGGAACTAAGACTGAGTGGTGGGGCATCGCTGGTTGTCGAATCTAGGTCGCAGAGAAACGGTGCTACGGACTGTCTGGTTTCCTGTCGCTAAACGGCCAGCCGGGTAACTCACCGCAGGCCTGCAAGGCCAAGACCACATACGCACTGCCGACGTTCGAGATGAGGTTGCCTGCATCGTTGACCGGGGACAGCGTGAACCATTTTCCGCTCTCTCGCTGATGAGTTTTTATCCACTGGAAACCGCGTTGCAGCCGAGGGTCGTTGGCGGGCACTCCCAGTTCCCGCGCGATGACGATGTTCAGGCCAGTTCCATAGCCGTCACTGGTTTTGGTGTGCAGCGGCTCGTTATCGCCCCGAGCCAGCCCCTTCCAATCTGTGAGGAAACCTGCAGTCGACCAACCCCCATCTTCGAGTTGCAGTGCCAATAGTTCCTTCAGCGTTTGTTGGCGTTCTTCTTCGGTGGCAATCCCTTCAATCCGGACTGAACACCAAGACAGCATCGCGCGATGGTGCAGTGACAAGGGAGGATTGTTCTTGAAGTATGTGCGCAGCTTGTCGAGACCGGCGCGAGACTGTGGACGGTTTTTATATTCGTCCGGTGCGATCCCGATCGTCAGCGCAGCCACGGTGACTCCATAGTGGTCGTCGATCTACATCGGAGCGTAATCGCAATGAGGCCAGTTCCAGCCGCCATCCGCGCGTTGCACCTTCCACATCAGATCCAGCACCTCTCGTGCCACATCGCTGTGTTTGCCGGTTGTCTGCACGTCATTAAACGTCAATCCGGTCCCTACAACGATCGGCCAGAAGCCGTCAGCTTCCTTCGGTTTGTTGGTCTGCCAACGCACCTTGAGGTAGTCTTCATAGAAGCTTCGAACTTCTCCCGAATCTTTTTGAATCGAATGCAGTGCTGGCCTGGCGACCATGTAGAACAGGTTCGTGTGGCAAGTGGCACAATTTTTCGTCTTCATCCAGTTGAGCGCCGAACGATCCAGGTACTCCGCAGCCTTCGCCGCCGAAAACTCAGCGGCCATCGGTTCGTCCTGAGAGATGACCGGCAAGCCTTCCGGAACATCCCTCAGCATGATGGGCTGTTGCTGAGCGGCGGCGAACGTGGGCCAGGATAAGGCGAGGAGCAGTAAAACGCGGACTAAGTTTGTCATGGAGGGGCTATCAAACAGGTTGGGGGAGGGTTCCGAGTTCGCGTCGAAAGGCGCACTGCTGCTCTGAACTGTGTTACGCGAAATTTTAGCAGTTTGTGTTGGGCATCAACAACTGGGCGGATCGCGCCATCTGGTTCGCTCTCGGGAGAGTTACAACGCGACCATTGAGAACAACACACTCACCGACGTGTCAGATGGCGAGAAGCTCACGAACGTCTGGGCTGATCGAAAGATAGGCATGGAGAAACCTCTCCAGTTTGAATGTGGCGTCCATAGCGAGTTTTCTGTGAATGGCTGGAAAGCTCGCTCCGGTGTGTCCAACGGTGTGAGTTAGCAGCAAGATGTCATTGCATCAGTTTCTTGCCCATCAATGAACCACCGTATAACTTCGAAGTACCAGGCCGAGGCACCGCCATCGGCTTCCCTTCAATATCAAACGGGATCTTGTCGAGCGATTTCACAGATTTTATTTTGGTCATGGCTTGGGAGGATTTGAGTTTCGCATCCACGGTGCAGTAACCACACCGTTCATCAAGGATCTGTTGAATCTCGGAGCTGAGTTGAAGTTCGCCATTTGGCAATGGCCGTCCTAATTCGTCGAAGCTGCCGATGGTCACGTAGCTCGCGTATCTGTCGTGAAACTGATACGCCTCGACACCTTGCGCTCGAAGCGCGTGCGTTAGTTGATTGGCGGTGTCGGCAGCCATATCTAGTTTGGCAGTAGGTGATGCAGGCTCAGATGTCGCCCCTCCATTGCCAAAGCCAGTGACTGCGTTGCCTTGAAAAGTTGCTACACGAACGGTAAATCGCTTAGGACATTTGAGCAAGGAATACTCAACGTTCTTATTCAAGTCCGCTACAAACTCGTCGACTTTCGGTGCTTGAAAGAAATCATCCGGTAGCAAAGGGTTTCGCGTCACGAACGCGGCACCCATTGGCCCCTTATCTTTCTTCACTTGGCGTTCTGTTCGCGACCAAATCACGCGGCGCGCCGATGAGACCAGCCAGTTGCTGCTCTCGGTCTTCGAGGGATCTTTCGTCTCAGCCGCATCTTTGCCTGTCAGCGCGGCCGGTTGTGCAGTGCGAATGGCCTGCAGTAGATCTTTGATCGCCGGGTCTTCGAGGGAAGCGAAGTTGCCCACTAACACCGCACACACTCTTTCGCTGTTTTGGTTTGCTAATCGTACTCGCAGCGATTTGTCTTTACCCTTTTTGAAGTCCGCCGTTTGGTGCCGATCTGTTTTCAGCATGCTCGAATGATCAAATGTCTTGTCCAAAATATAGCAATCGACATTCAGATTTTGGCGCAGTTCTCGCGCCAACGCTTCGGCCTTCGTCTGGGCATCATCGCCCGAAAGCGAAGCCGCCAGGATCAGCCACGGACCATGGTCGGGTTTCAACTGATACGTGCTGCCCACATCGGATTTCTTTTTGAACATGGATGTCAACAACGACGGTGGATCCGCCTGCGCAGACTCTTGCCCGCCTACAAGGGGCAAAGTCCCAAGCACAACGCCGAGGCCAATAATCGAACGGCGATTGAACATGCATTGATCTCCCAAGATTTACAAGGATGTGCTTGATAACCAGCGAGCAGTCGATTGTTTTACCAATCAGTGTTTTACCAATCAGTGTTTTGCCAATCAGTGTTTTGCCAATCGGTGTTTTGCCAATCAGTGGACTGAACCGGTTTTGAGCCAGCCCCGCATTGGCCTTGAGTGGATGCTGTACCAAAAATGCCCACAGCAATCGAGGGGAAAAACCAATGAAATGCTCGTCGAAGTCTCGCTAGCAATAGGTGCTGGTAGTGTAGCGGCATCGGGTCAACTAGCAGGTTCAGCGGGCGAGACGCCCGCGCTCCCAAAAACAGCACACTCGCACCAACGTGTGTCACTAGAACAGTTACCGGCGTATGAAACGAGCTAATTGCGAGTACGGCTAAACGAGCGTCGCGCTGCTTCGGGAACGGCTCGCTTATAACCAGCCAGCGAAGCAACAGCATCGAGAAAAGCGAGTAGAATACATATCAAGAGCGCGACCATGATCGTTAACCAAAGCACCAACCACGCATTGCCACGCGGAAGCATTCCGCTAGCCGCAATGCAGGCGCCGATCATGATGAGTAAGAAATTATTGGATCGTCGGACTCGCCACTGAAACGCCGACCAACGCGCAAGTTTTTGCCTCTCCTCAATCGCAGGGTCAACGTCCGCCACCCAATCGGGTGGAGTGAGTCGCGACAGTGCTAAGCCACTCAACACCAATGCAGCCCCCCCCAGCCAACATGCGTAAATCTCCATAATGTTTCCCGTTCGTTTCTGGTAGGCTGCTGAAAAAAGTCTACATGCGAAATCCTGTGGAAGCGGGGCGGGCGCGCCACTCACTACCTAAGACATTCATTCGAG